>NZ_JBHVFE010000067.1:0-27326 GCF_042801945.1 Kitasatospora sp. NPDC057542 | reverse complement strand
ACCCCGTCGACTTCCTGCGCGCGGTTGGTGGCTGGGACAGCCCGGGTTCGGCAGGTGGCGGGGCCCGGGGCGGCGGTGTGGTCGATCGTGTTGTGGGTGAAGGGGCGTGGCGGCGCAGGGCGGCGTCATGCCGGGTGGATGAGGCGGCTTTCGTAGGCGAAGACCACGGCCTGGATCCGGTCGCGGAGTTCGAGCTTGTGCAGGATGCGCCCCAGGTGGGACTTCACGGTCGCCTCCGCGAGGTACAGGGCAGCCGCGATCTCGGTGTTGGACAGGCCGCAGCCCACCTGGACGAGCACCTCGCGTTCACGGGCGCTGAGCCGGCTCAGCCGCTCGTCGTGGTCGGCGCTGCGGCCGTCGGGGATGTGGGGGCGGAGGTTCTCCAGCAGGCGGCGGGTGATCCGCGGGGAGAGCGCCGCGTCGCCCGCGGCGACGTTGCGGATCGCGGTGAGCAGTTCCTCGGGCCTGGTGTTCTTCAGCAGGAAGCCGGAGGCTCCGGCGTTGAGTCCGGCGAAGGCGTACTCGTCGAGGTCGAAGGTGGTGAGGATGAGCACTCTGCTCTGCGGGGAGACCCCGATGACCTGCCGGGTCGCCTCGATCCCGTCGGTCCCGGGCATCCGGACGTCCATGAGGACGACGTCGGGGCGCAGTTCCCGGGCGAGGCGTACGGCCTGGGCGCCGTCCGCGGCCTCGCCGACCGGTGCCATGTCGGGCTGGGCCTCCAGGACCGTGCTGAAGGCCATGCGGAGCAGTGCTTCGTCGTCGGCGATCAGGATGCGGATCGTCATGCGGACGCCGCCGCACCGCTGTCGAGGAGCAGCCGGGTGTGGACTCCCCAGCCGCCGCCCGGGAGCGGTCCGGCCTGCAGCGTCCCCCCGTAGGCGGCCGAGCGTTCGCGCATGCCGGGGATGCCGTGGCCGGACGGTGTGGCGGCGGGACGTGGCGGGCGGGGGCCGCTGTCGGTGACGTCCACGGTGACGGCCCCGGTCGAGCACTAGATCCGGACACTCGCGCGGGTGCCGGTGGGCGTGTGCTTGAGGCTGTTGGTCAAGGCTTCCTGTACCAGGCGGTAGACGGTGAGTTGTGCGGTGGCGGGAATGTGGGCGTGGCCGCCGTGGACGTCGAGACGGGTGGGCAGTCCGGCGGCGCACATCTGGTCGGCGAGGGCCTCCAGTTGGGCGATGCCGGGCAGCGGGTGGCGCTGCGCGTCCGGTTCGTCGGTCCGCAGGACGCCCAGCGAGCGCCGCATGTCGGTCAGGGCCTGCCGGCCCGTCTCGGAGATCTGGAGCATCGCGGCGGTGGCCTTGTCGGGCAACCGGTGCTGGGCGTAGACGGCAGCGTCGGTGAGCGCGACCATGACGGACAGGTTGTGGGTGACGATGTCGTGCATCTCCCGGGTGATGCGGGCCCTTTCCTTGGCGACGGCCAGTCGCGCCTGCTGTTCCTGCTCCTGCTGCAGGCGTGCGGCCCGTTCCTCCAGGGCCGCGAGGTAGGCGCGCGTGGTGCGCACGTTCACGCCGAGGACGGCGGCGGCGACGGTCATCGCGGTGGCCGCGACGAAGGGGGTCAGGAACGCGCCTTCCGTCGTCCAGCGCAGGCAGGCCAGGAGGACCCCTGCCTCCACGACGGCACCGGCGACGAGCGTGCCGCGCCGGCCCGTGTTCGCGGCCACCGTGCACAGGGCCACCAGCAGGGCGATGTCGGCCGGCAGTTGGACGTCCATCAGCCACTGGACGAAGGCCGCGGCCGCCACGGCGCCGAACACCGTGAACGGGGCCCGGCGCCGCCACAGCAGGGGCAGCGCGAGGGCGGCGGTGAGGGCCGTGGCCACCGGCAGCTCGTGCGGCGCGCGCGTGGTGATGACGTTGAGGAGCAGGAGCGCCGGCAGCAGCGCGTCCCACACCGCGGGCGGCAGCCGGGAGCCCCGGCGCACGGCGGCCGTCACCGGTCGCGCCGCTCGTGCGGAGGCCCGGTCGGCGTACCTCGTCAGCCGTAGGGCCGCCCTCGCCCACCACGCATGCAACCAGTCCCGCTCCCGCACCCGTTGGGCATGGCCGGGTTCCGCGGCCGCCTCGGCCATCGCACGTTCCTGTCGGTTCGGCGTCATGGTGGCCCCGGCCGGGGCCACCACCGCGGGCAGCCGGATCAGCGTCGGGTACGGGGACCGTACGCCTCGCGCCGCCCGGCACGTACCGCGGCCCTGTCACCGTAGGCCGCGGGCCCGCGCCGCACATGAGTCCACCGTCTGAGGGCACCGTGCCGGGATACGACCGCAGGAGGAGTCCCGCTGCCTCCCGGGGTCGCAGAGCGGCCGCCGATCCGGCGTGCCCGACTGCCACTCCGGTGGCAAAGGGGCCTGCCGCGGATTGCGACCCCGGTCGCCCACGATGACGACCCGTGATCGATGCGGCGGCGCAGGCCCGGCGCCGAGCATGGCCGGGTGACCGAGAACATCGCGGGACTGCCCATGTCCCCCCTGGAGATCCTCGCCCTGCTGGGTGCCGTCGCGCTGGTGGTGGCGCGCTGGCTTCCCCCCGTCGCCCGCCCGCGCGTCACGATCGCGGCGGGGGCGGTTCTCCTGCCGTCCGCGATCGTGCTGGGCGTGGCGGGGATTCGCTGGCAGCTGCTGCCGGTACTGGCGGGCGCCGCCTTCGCGTTGCCGTTCGCCCTCTCCCCCCTGCTGCGGCGCCGTACCGGCCGGCCGGCGTGGCGGGCCCGCTGGTGGCTGGCGCTGCCGGGATCGGTGGCCTGCGCCGGCCTGATCGCCACGGGCCCGGTGGCCGCCTGGGCCTTTCCCGTACCCGTGTTCCCCGAGCCGACGGGCGCCTTCGCGGTCGGCACCCGCGTGGTGCAGTGGACCGACCCGCGCCGCCCCGAGACCTTCACCGCCGATCCCGGCGACCTGCGCACGGTCGTGGTCCAGCTCTGGTACCCCGCGCAGAAGAGCCCCGCGGGCGTGCGGCGGGCCCAGTACCTCGGACGCACGGAGCACGAGGCGCGCACCGTCTCCGAGGCCCTCGCCCGCGGCGTCGGCCTGCCCGGATTCCTGGTCGACGGCGTCCCGCTGGCCCGCAGCCGTGCGGTCTTCGACGCCCCGGTGGCCGGCGGCGGCGAACGGTTCCCGGTCGTGCTGTTCTCTCCCGGGTCGGGCGGAGTGCGCACCCAGAACACCGCCTGGGCGGAGGAACTCGCCAGCCACGGCTACGTGGTCGCCGCCCTCGACCACCCGTACGACTCCGCCGCCGTCGTCCTCGCCGACGGCCGGACGATCACCACCGAGACCGCCTCCACCGGCGACCCGGCCAAGGACGAGGAGCTGGCGGCCGGCTGGACGGCGGTTCGGGCCGCCGACCTCGGCTTCGTCCTCACCCGGCTGGACGCCCTGGACCGGGGTGAGGGCGCCGACCCGCTGACCGGACGCCTGGACACCGGCCGGGCCGCGGTGACCGGCCACTCCATGGGCGGTGCCGCCGCCCTGCAGGCGGCCCGGCAGGACCGCCGCTTCGACACCGTCATCGATCTGGACGGCTACCCCCACGGCCCCGCCTCGCCCGCCCTCGACCAGCCGACGCTCGCGCTCACCCAGGCCGTCACCCCGGCAACCGACCCGCGCTACCTTCCTCGCCTCACCGAGGCCCTCGACGCCAGCACCGCGACGAGCTACCGGCTCACCGTCCCCGGCGCCGCACATCTCACGTTCATGGACGGCCCCCTGTACCTGCCGCCCGTGCCCTCGATCGTCGGCTCCCTGGGCCGCACCGGGAGCCCGCGCGTCGTCGCCGCGGCCACCCTCGCCTTCCTGGACTCCGTACTGCGGGGCAAACCCGGCGACCCGGCCGGCGTTCTGCCGGCCTACGGCAGCCTCAGCGTCCACCACCCGGGCGGCCATGGGTGAAGCCGGGGGCCGCTGCGGCGACGGCGCCGGGGCGGCCCCCTCGGGCGCAGGAAGTCGGACCCGCCGACTTCCCGCGCGGGGCCGTCAGGAGCGGACGGCTCCTCGGTCGGAGCAGTTGTCGCGAACGCCCGTTGTGTGCGTGATCGCCGTGGTACGTTCCGTTACCTCAACCGAAAACAGGCGACCCCGGCGGTGCTACCAACACCCCGGGGTCCGGCAACAGGAGCCAACACTCCCGATGCGTGTTCATCGTAGCGCCCACGTGCGCGACTTCACCGTGTTGCCCAACGGCATGCTGCAGTGCCGACGGCTCTCGTACACCGCCCGCGGCCTGCTCGCGGACCTCCTCTCCCGCCCGGACGGCCGGCGCGAGGACGGCCGGCACATGGCCGACACCAGCCCCCAGGGGCGCGGCGCGATCCGCAAGGCCCTGAAGGAGCTGACCGCCGCCGGGTACTACCGCGTCGAGAAGATCCGCAGGCCCGACGGCACGATCGTCACCGAGACCCACGTCTACGACACCCCGCAGCTCGCGCCGCCGCCGGGTGCCACCCGTCCGGTTCCCGGCCGAGCGGCCACCGGCGGCGCCGGCGCCCTTCCAAAGGACCGGCACCAAGAACCCTCCCTCCCCGCCGAACAGGTGACTGCCCATCAGGAAGCAGACGATCAGGTCGCGGAGGTGCCGGACGAGCAGCTCCGCGAGGCCGTCGCCACGCTGTTCCGGGTGATCCGCCCGGAGCCGCGCCTGCGCCTGGGCGAGGCCGAGGCGCGTGAACTCGCTCCCCTGGTCGCGCAGTGGCTGGAGCGCGGCAGCAGCCCCGCCGACCTCGCCCAGGCCCTGCTGCCGGGCCTGCCCGCCCCGATGCACTCGGCGCTCGCGGTGCTCCGCTACCGCCTGGAGCGCAAGATGCCACCCGCCCCGGCCGCCGTGCGGCCCGCCGCGTCCCGGTACGCCGAGTGCGCCAAGTGCCATGACCCGGTGCCCCGTCCGGGAATCTGCGGCCCCTGCGCGGGCCTCGCACCCCGGCCCGCCGGGATCGGCGGCGGCGAGGCCGTCACCCGTACCGGCGCCGCCCGGGCCAGGGCGGCGCTACGGGGCTGCGGCCGATCGCTTCGGCCCGCGTGTTGAGTGCGGGCCGGGCCCGCTGCCGCGAGGGTCGGCTCGGCTTTCGACGTTCCGACCGGTCCGGGTGATCATGCCGCAGTGTCGAGGCCGGCTGCTGCCCGCGCCTGCCGGACTCGTGGTCATGGGACCAGGTGCGCGTCGACCCCACGCCGCCGAGTATCCCGGTCACCGTGCACCTGCCGGTCTGCGCGGCCGGATGACGCCCCATCACTCACCCGGGCAACCACCACGACGATCGACAAGAGCGTCGGACGTCGAGCTCAAGAGCCCCGCCGACGCGCAGGCGCACCGGGCGCCGTGGAGGCGGTCCGGTGCGCCGTGACCCGGTGTGCGGGCGTGTCAGCGCCGCAGCCCGCGGACGCCGTGAGGTGTGCCGATGCCGGTGGGTCCGTCGTAGCCGCGGACCGCTGTGCACAGGTAGGAGCCGCCGCAGGAGCCGGTGGAGCCGGTGACGATGTCGTTGAAGGCCCGGGGCCGGGCGTAGGGGTAGGAGGCGGCGAAGTCGTTGGCGCCGGGCGTGCCGGCGACCGCGTACATGCCGGTGATCAGCGGCGCGGCGACGCTGGTGCCACCGATCACGTGCCAGCCGGCCCCGTCGTTGGGGTCGGTGAAGTACACCGCGATGCCGGTGCCGGGGTCGGCGACGGCGGAGACGTCGGCGATGGTGCGGTTGGCGCAGCCGGGGTCGTGCTGCCAGGACGGCTTCGGGTCGAAGAGCGAGCAGCCGGAGCCGGAGCCGGACCAGGCGCTCTCGGACCAGCCCGGGCGGGTGAACGGCGGCACGCGGCGGTGTACCCGGTGCAGGCTGGTGCCGCCGGCGGCGGTGACGAACTGGGAGGCCGCGGGGTAGATCGGGTTGGGGTAGCCGTTGTCACCGCTGCTGGCCACGAACGCGATGCCGCGGTGGTTGAAGAACGCGTCGACGAGCGTCTGGTTGGGGAATTCCGGCGCGCCGAAGCTCATCGAGATGAACGTGGCGCCCTGCTGGAAGGCCTGGCCGACCGCGTGGATCTCGTTGCGGAGCAGGTCGTCGTCGGCCTCGACCAGCAGGAGGTGGCAGTCCGGGCAGGCGGCGCTGACGGCGGCGAGGTCGGTGGCGGTCTCCACCACCCAGCCGGGATCGGTGGTCGGCGGCGGGGTCGAGCCGCCGTTCTGGTTGATCTTGCGGAAGCACCCGTTGGCCGTGGTGCACGGTGGCAGGTGGTACTGCTCCCGGTAGACCGCGAGGTCGCTCTCGGCGGTGCGGTCGTCGAAGGCCACCACGATGGCCACCGTCCGGTCCCCGCCGCCGTTGCGGGGCAGGTCGTAGGCGGCCTGGAGGTCGCGCGCTCCGAAGCCCGGCGGCTCGGTGTCCGGCCGCGGGTGCCGCAGCCGGGGCAGGTCGGTCCGGATCAGGGCGAGGCAGGGCGCCCGCAGGTCGGCCGGCACCTCGGCCACCTCGCCGGACGGGGCGGTCAGCGCCACGGTCGGTGCGTCCGCCGCAGCGGCCGGGGCCGGTGCGCAGGCACGTTCGGCCGTCACGGCCGCGGGGCCGGACGGCTGCACGCCGCTGCCGGTGGGCGTCAGGGCCTGCGCGGGCGCGGCGACGCCCGCCAGGGCCAGCAGCAGGGGAAGGACGAGCAGGGACCGCATCAGTGGGGTGGGCCTCATGGGACTCCTCGTTCCGCCGGCCGGGGCGCGGAACCCGTTGAGGCGTCACCCGACCTGAGCCGAATTCCGGTTGGACTCGCGGCCCCACGTGAGTGGACCGCTCGATGTGGTCGCCATCATCGCCGACGGTCCGTGGCACGCCGACGGCCGACACCGCATGACGCCGGACACCGCACCGCGGTCACCCCGGCGGCGCAACCGGTCTCGCACCGGCCCGGTTCCGCCGGTCGGCCACCGGTGCCCGCGGGCGGACTCACGCCACCGGCCCACCGGCAGATCGGTCCATCACGAGCGGGTTCTCCAGGCTCTGCTGGCAGAGGGTGATCACAAACCAGTCGATCGATGTCGAAACTCCCCGCCGGCCCGGCCGCACTCCGGCGGCGGTCGGCGAGCCCTGGGACGACCATCCGTCGGTCAGGCGTCCGGTCAGTCCTTGTCGGTGGTACGGGCGCCGGTGCGGCTGGGCCGGTCGAGGAGGCTTGTGATTCTCTGCGCGACGATCCCCGGCTGCTCGGCCTGGATGAAGTGGGCCGAGTCGACCTCTTCGAACCGCCCGTCCGGCAGCGTCTCGACCCAACGCCGCTGGTGCTCGGCGATGACGGCGTGTTGCCGTTCCCGGCCCTTGACGGGGCGGGATGCCGAGAGCAGGACCGTCGGGCACGTCGGGAGGCCGGGCGGTTCGGCACGGAAGCGGGGGATGGCCGCGGCGACGGCTTTGAACTCCTTCCTTGTCTGCGCGATACCGGCGGGGACGAAGTCCTCGGCAAGCATGGTCGCGTAGGTGTCCGCCGGGAAGACGCGGCCGATGTTTGCGCTGGCCATGCGGGCCAGCGGGCGGAAGCGGACGAGTGCCTGCGTCACGCCCATGGCGCGGTCGACCTTCCTGGCGGTCTGGTCGAACGTGTCGTAGACGGGCGCGCTCTCCGGTGTCGGATCGAGCAGCAACAGCCCCCGCAGCCGCGGCCCCAGCCTGTCCACGGCGCGGCGCGCGACCAGCCCTCCCATGCTGTGCGCAACGAGCACGAACCGGCCGGGGACGACTGCCTCGGCCATGGCGACCAGGTCCGCGGCCATGTCGTCGATGCCCAGTTGCACTGCCGTCCGGCCGCTGCGGCCGAAGCCGGCGCGGTCGTAGGCCACCAGGTGCGCCCGATCCGCCAGCAACGGCAGCACAGGGTCCCAGCAGGTGCGCCCCAGGCCCTGGCCTGCTTCGAAGATCACCCAGTCCGGCCGGTTGCCGGACTCCTCCACGTAGACGGATCGACCGTTCACCTGCACTGCCCGCCCCGATGCCTGACGCATGTTCCCCTCCCCAGGCTACGTTTCCAACTTCGATAATGGTATCGCTTATGGAATAGTTGGGTCATGGACACCACCGAAGTGCTTCTCCACCCGGTGCGTCTGCGCGTGGTGCACGCGCTCTCCGGCGGCCGGGTGCTGACCACCTCCCAGCTGTGCGAGCGCATGCCCGAGGTCCCGAAGGTGACCATGTACCGGCACGTCGCCCTGCTGGCCGAGGCGGGCTTCCTGGAGGTGGCCGACGAGCAACGGGTGCGCGGCGCCGTCGAGCGGTACTACCGGCTGCGCCAGGACCGCCCCGTCGTCGACGCCGACGGGGCCGCCGCGATGTCGCCGGACGATCACCGCCGCGGCTTTGCCGCCGCCATGGCCGTGCTGATCGCGGAGTTCAACGCCTATCTCGACCGCGACGGCGCCGACCCGGTCGCGGACGCGGTCTCCTACCGCCAGGGCACGCTCTGGCTCAGCCCGGACGAACTCGCCCAGATGACGCACCAGTTGCTGACGGTGCTGGGCCCCTGGCTGGCCAACCAGCCGGCGCCGGGCCGGGCACCCTACCTGCTCAGCCCCATCCGCTTCCCCGTCGGTCCGACGTTCTCCGACGAGACGCCCGGCTGAACAAGCGGCTTTGCCTCCGAGCGGAGGCCGAGCCCGGCGGCGTACCCGGTTGCCTCCAGTGCAATCCCCGGGGTTTCCCGCGTACGGTCGCCCTATGGATGATCAGCAGGGATCGCACGTGACCGGAACTCCGGCACCCGGGGCGGGAGACGTACAGCAGGCGTGGGGCCGGGTGACGGCGTGGCTGGAGCGGCACGACCCGGCGGTGTTCGCCGCACTCGGCGGTCCGGGGAGCCGGGAGGCCGTGGAGCGGGCCGAACGGCGCATGGGCCTGACGCTGCCGCCGGAGCTGCGGCAGTGGCTCCTGGTGAACGGCATCGACGCCGGCGTGCGGCCCGACATGCCCTCGTGCCTGGTGACGCGGGACTGCGCCGTGCCCCTGCCCGGCGGCCACATGCTGCTGGGCCTGACGGACATCCAGCGGGTGTACCTCAGCCGGACGGCCCTGGAGGAGGCGGAACCGTCCGAGGACCCCGACTGCCCGTTCTGGCGCCGCACCTGGGTGCCGATCGCCGCCGAACGCGACGGCCTGTACGGGACGTTCCTGGACACGGCCACCGGAACCGTCGGCACGTGGGCGGAGGCGTCCTGTCCCGAGGAGGGCGTGTACGCCTCGCTGTCCGCTTTCTTCCAGCACGCGGCGGACCGGCTGGAGGGAGTCTCCTCAGGAGATTGGACGGGCCCCGGCAAGCCTGCTGCCTCCCGCGAGCCCGGTCCCCTGCCGCAGGACGAGCCGATACGCGTCTGGGCCCGCACCCACGGCATCCTCGTCAACGACCGCGGGCGCGTCCCGGCGGCCATTCGCGAGGCCTACGAGGCGTCACGGAGGTAAGCGGTCCCGCCGATGCGGGGGGTGAGGCGTGCCGCCGGGCACCGGTGAGCGGTCCGGGCCTGCCCTCGGACCGGACCGCTCACCGTGTGCTACTCCTCGCTAGGCCGCTCGGCCCGCCGGGTGGAAGTTGATGCGTTCACGGACGACGGGGAAGCCGGCCTTGGCGAAGTTCGCGGCCATGGGGAGGTTGGCCTGGTCCGTCGCTCCGCTGATGAACTCCGCGCCCTGCTCGACGAGGAAGTGGGTGCACTCCGCGAGGAGGTCGTAGGCGTAGCCGTGACCGCGCTGTTCCGGGACGACTCCGATGAAGCCGATGGTCGGGCCGGAGGGGTTGTGGGCCGGGATGTGGATGCCGGCCAGGTCGCCCTCCGGCGTGTGCGCGACCTGCCACCACTCCCGTGGGGAGGGGCACCAGTGGAAGAAGTCGAGTTCCTCCTGGGCGGCCTGGCCGAGGCCGCCCTCCTCGACGGCCTTGAGCGCGTGGGCGTCCAGGGTGGCGGAGTGGATGCGGCGCAGCGCGTCGAAGAACACGGTGTCGTCGGGTTCGGCGCTGAAGCGCAGGCGTGCGGGCCGCTCGGGCAGGCCTCGCTCCGGGGTCCAGCGGTAGAGGAAGCGTTCCGCCAGGAGTTCGTATCCCGCGGCTCGTGCGGCGGCGAAGCGGGCCTCGGCGCCGGCGCGCAGGTCGGTGCGGTCCCGCCAGCCGCCGGGCAGGTTGATCTCGAGTTCGACCTGCCAGGGCGCGGAGCGCAGGAGTTCGGCTCCGGCCTCCTCCTCGCCCTCGGCCACGTCGAACCAGTTGATGTTGACGGGCTCCGGGTCGTCGGGGCCGCCCCACCAGGCGCCGCGTGCGACGACCTCGCCGTCGCGCAGGGCGACGCGCTTCCAGTCGGGGCGGAACCGGGTACGCCGATGGCCTTCACGGGCGCCCAGGGGGTCGGGGAGTGCGTCGAAGAGATGGGCGTCGCTCGCGGAGAGCGCGCGGATGACCGGATCGGTCATGGATTCCTCCGGGATGCAGGCTGCTTGGAGCGCTCCCGGTCAGAATTCGCGAACCACGCCGGGGCAGCGGAAGAGGGAGCGCTGGAAAGGTGTGAACCGCACGGCACTCGCCTCCTTCCGTTCGTCTCAGGGCGTGGAGCCACAGAGTATGTGATCTTCCGTGGGCCCGTCCACGGATTTCCGCGCCCCTGAACACGTCCGTTGAACACGCCGGTTGAACACGCCCGCTGAACACGTCCCTCGGAGGAGGGCTGCGCGGACGGTGCCGAGCGCCCTCGGGGCCCCGGGGGCCGTGGTGCGGCCCCGCCGCCTCCCTCAAGGCGGCGGGACCGACGGGTTGCGCAGCCCGGGTCAGGCGGGGCGGATGCCCGGGTTGCCGGCCTCGGTGGTGAAGGAGACGGCGGTGGACAGGGTGCCGCCGGGGCGGGTGATGTGGGAGACCACCCGGTAGTCGGCGCGGGCCCGGTGGCGGTCCAGGGTGAGGACGGTGTAGCCGCGGCGCCCGTCGTAGAACTTCATGTGCGGGTTGGCCGACATGAGGTTGTTCCAGTTGGAGGGCTTCTCCTCGCCGTCGCCGTCGCTGCTGATCGAGGTGCCGACGAACTCCACGCCCACGGTGCGGGAGTTCGGGTCGTTGAAGTCGCGCTTGACGTCCAGGGCGTAGGCCACGTGCACGTCGCCGGTGAGCAGAACGAGGTTCCTGACGCCGGACTGGTCGACGGCCTGCAGGAAGCGCTCGCGGGCGGCCGGGTAGCCGTCCCAGGCGTCCATGGAGAGCTTGGAGCGGTCGGCGGTGGTGTTCTTGCGGCGGGAGAAGACGACCTGCTGGGGCACCACGTTCCAGGTGGCCTTGGAGTGGCGCAGGCCTTCGGCGAACCAGCGTTCCTGGGTGGCGCCCATCAGGGTGCGCTTGGGGTCGTCGGACTCCGGGGTGGGGTACTGCCAGCCGTCGCCGTTGGCCTGGTCGTCGCGGTACTGGCGGGTGTCGAGGATGTCGAACTGGGCCAGCTGGCCGAAGTGGACGCGCCGGTAGAGGGTCAGCTCGGTGCCGCGCGGCTGGGGCATGCGCAGCGGCTGGTTCTCCCAGTAGGCGCGGTAGGCGGCGGCGCGGCGGGCGACGAAGGGGGCCGGGTCCTGGTTCTTCTCGGGGATGCCTGCGGCGTAGTTGTTCTCCACCTCGTGGTCGTCCCAGGTGACGTACCAGGGGTGGGCGGCGTGGGCGGCCTGGAGGTCGGGGTCGTTCTTGTAGAGGGAGTAGCGCAGCCGGTAGTCCTCCAGGGTGGTGGTCTCGTGGTTGAAGTGGGCGGCGAGGGTGCGGTCGGTGTACTTGCGGTCGCCGCCGACGGCGTCGATGCCGTATTCGTAGATGTAGTCGCCGACGTGGAAGACGGCGTCCAGGTCCTCGCCGGCGAGGTGCTTGTAGGCGGTGAAGTAGCCGTCCTCGTAGGCCTGGCAGGAGACGAAGGCGATGCGGGCGCTGTCGATCTTCCTGCCGCGCGGCGGTGCGGTGCGGGTGCGTCCGACGGGGCTGGACCAGGGGCCGACGGTGAAGCGGTACCAGTACTCGCGTCCGGCGTCGAGGTCGTCGACGTCCACGTGGACGGCGTAGTTGAACTCGGCGTGGGCGCGGGCGGTGCCGCGGCGCTCGACGCGGCGGAACTTCTCGTCGCGGGCGATCTCCCAGGCGACCTTGACGGAGCCGGTGGGCGGCAGGCCGGCGCCGGGCTCCAGCGGGCGCGGGGCCAGGCGGGTCCACAGCACGACGGCCTCGGAGGTGGCGTCGCCGGAGGCCACGCCGAGGGTGAAGGGGTTGTCGCCGATGGCGCGCGGGGCGATCTCGTTGTCGGCGGCGTGTGCGGAGGGCAGGTTGACGCTGAAGGCGAGCGCGGCGGCGGCCGAGGTGACGGTCAGGAAGCGGCGCCGGTCCAGGCGGGCGGCGGCCTCGCGCAGCATCCGGTCGGCGGTGGGGTGGTCGGCGGGGCGGGTCATGGGGGTGGTGGCCTTTCGCTGCTCGGGTGTGTGCGAAGGGAATTGGAGTGGACCTCCCCGTACTGCGGGGGTCGGGATTCCGGCAGCAGAGTGATCATCTGATGGGAGACCCGTGAAGGTCCGGCACTTCGCCCCGAACCGGACGGAACATCATGTTCCGGTTGTGTTCGCCGCGCCCCGCCCGGCCCCGCCGCTCACCCGCAGGCCCTCGCACCCGCCCTCGCACCCGCCCGTGCGCCCGGTGGGCGCGGCCCGCGCAATGGGCCGGTCAAGCCGCGCGCACCGGGTGCTCAGACGACTTCCAGGTTGGCCATCATCCCCATGTCCTCGTGCTCGGCGTTGTGGCAGTGGAAGAGGTAGCGGCCGCGGTAGCCGTCGAAGCGGGTGATGATCTCCGCCGACTCCCCCGGGCGCAGCGAGACGGTGTCCTTGAGCCCGGCGTCGTGGGGCAGCGGGGGTTTGCCGCCGCGGGTGAGGATGCGGAAGCCGACCAGGTGGAGGTGGACGGGGTGGTGGACGTCGGCGATCAGGCGCCAGATCTCGGTGTCGCCGAGGGGGACGGTGACGTCGGGGCGGGCGGGATCGAAGGGGCGGCCGCCGATGAGCCAGCCGTGGCCGCCGTTCATCCGGCCGGCGCGGAAGGCGAAGTCGCGGGTGCGGACGGCGTCTTCGCGGTGCCAGTCGGGCAGGTCGGTGGTGAGGGCGGGTGGGATGCGGCTGTCGTCGGTGGCCGGGCGGGCGATGCGGAAGGCCATCACGTCGCGGGTGCGTCCGCTTCCCAGGCGGTTGACGATCCGCACCAGGGAGCCGACGGGTGCGGAGGCGAAGTCGACGACCAGGTCGTGGCGTTCGGCCGGGGCCATGGGCAGGCTCTGGTGGGTGACGGGGGCGGCGAGCAGGCCCTGGTCGGCGCCGATCTGGACGAGGTCGAGGCGGCGGCCGTCCTCGGTGCGGGCTTCGAGTTCGTAGTGGCGGGCGTTGGAGGCGTTGAGCAGGCGCAGCCGGTGGCGGGCGGCGTCGGTCTCGTGGACGGGCCAGGGGGCGCCGTTGACGAGGATGACGTCGCCGAGGACGCCGGCGACGTAGGGTTCGGTGACGCCCGGGCGCTCGCGCAGGGTGGGGTCGAGGGAGGGGTAGGTGAGGGCGCCGTCGGCGGTGAAGGCGCGGTCGGCGATCATCAGCGGGATCTCGCGGGGGCCGGCGGGCAGGCCGAGGGCGTCCTCGGCGTCGTCGCGCACGATGTACAGGCCCGCCAGGCCGCGCCAGATCGCGGGGGCGGTGAAGTCCATGCGGTGGTCGTGGTACCAGAGCAGGGTGGGGCGCTGGTCGTTGGGGAAGGTGTAGTCGCGCTTGAGGCGGGTGGTGACGGCGCGCGGGTCGGTCATGGCGCCCATGCCGCCCCCGTGGCCGTCCGTGCCGGCCATGCCGGGCATGGTGTGGGGGGCCTGGGGCCAGCCGGCGGGCAGGACGAGGTCGGTGGGGTAGCCGTCGGATTCCGCGGGGGTGCGGCCGCCGTGCAGGTGGACGGCGGTGGGTACCGGCAGTTCGTTGTGGTGGGTGACGGTGACGGGCCGGCCGCGGCGGGCCTCGATGGTGGGGCCGGGGAAGGAGCCGCCGTACGTCCACAGTGGGGTGCGCAGGCCGGGCAGGATCTCGGCGGTGGTCTCGCGCTGGACGATCTCGTAGCGGTCGGCGGCGCCGTCGGTGGAGACGGGCTTGAGGACGGCGGGCAGCGGCAGCGGCACCTGGTAGGGGGGCGGCAGTTGGGCGGTGCTGCGCAGTTGGCCGCCGGTGGTGGCGGGGCGGCGGGCGAGGGTGGCGGCGGTGGCGAGGCCGGTGGTGGTGAGCAGGCCGAACGCGCCGCCGATGCCGAGGACCTGACGTCTAGTCAGGCCGTTGCTGTGGGGCTCAGGCACGGTCGTCCTCCGACCGGGTGGGCCGGCGCGGGGGCAGCGGGGTGCGCCACAGGGCGATGGTGAGGACGACGGTGGCGGTGATGGTGGCGACGCCGAGTGGCAGGTGCAGCCACAGGGCGCCGTCGAGTCCGGCGAAGTACTGCACGGTCTCGGCCGCGACCACGGCGAGGGTCGCGGCCAGTGGCCAGGCGCGGCGCAGCCGGATCCAGAGCACGAGGGCGGCGATGAGCTGGACGTAGCCGAGGGAGGTGACGGCGTTGGCGCCGGTGGCGTGCCAGGTCAGGGCGTCGTAGTCGCCGCTGAGGTAGACGCCGGCGAAGACGGGCTGGCCGAAGACGGCGGTGGTGTGGGCGGCTGCCAGGGCGCGCAGGGTCCGTCCGGCGGGCCCGGTCCGCTCCCCCGTGGCGGACCGGGCCTCCGGCTCCGGTGGGGTCCTGTCGGCGGCGATGGCCATGGGCATCCTTCCTCAAGCCGGTGTCGGGCGCGCTGTTTGCCGGTGTGCGGCCCGGCCCATGACGCTATGACCGTCCGGCTATCCTGTCTAAGATCAATATCGCTATGGCGTTATGACGCCCGAGGCATGGGGGCTTGGTGGAGCTGAACACGCTCGCGCAGTTCCTGGTGGTGGCGCGGCTGGAGCACCTGAGCCGGGCGGCCGAGGAACTGCGCGTCGCCCAGCCGTCGTTGAGCCGCTCCATCGCCCGGTTGGAGGCCGAGCTGGGGACCCCGCTGTTCGAGCGGGGCGGGCGGCTGCGGCTGAACGCGGCCGGGCACCTGTTCCGCGGCTGCGTCGAGCGTGCGCTCGGCGAGCTGGAGGCGGGCCGGCGGGCGGTGGCGGAGGCGGCCGGGCAGGGGCTGGGCGCGGTGCGACTGGCCTCGGAGACCTTCCTGGCCTTCAGCGGGCCGCTGGCCGCGTTCAAGCGCGGCCATCCGGGGGTGGAGATCGAGCTGCACCAGCTCTGCGCGCAGGAGATGGCCCGTCGGCTGCGGGCGCAGGACGTCGACCTCGCCGTCGTCTCCCAGCCCGTCGCCGCCGAGGGCCTGGAGTCGGTCCTGCTGCTGGACGAGGAGGTGTGGCTGGCCGTCCCGGTGGGCGACCCGCTGGCCCACCGCACCACGGTGGGCGTCGAGGAGCTCGCCGAACGGCCGTTCATCGCCGCCCGCCCCGGGCACTGGCAGCGGCGCCTGCTGGACCGGCTGTTCGCCGCGCGCGGCCTGGTGCCGCGGATCGTCTGCGAGAGCAACGAGGCCGGTGCCATCGCCGAGCTGATCAGCGCGGGCCTGGGCATCGGCCTGGTGCCCGCCATCGCCCGGCGCACCGCCACCCGCCTGCCGCTGGTGTGGGTCGGCGTCGACAGCCCCGACTGCCGGCGCTCCCTGACGCTGTTCTGGGACGCGCAGGCGCGTCTGCCCGCCTCCGCCCACCGGCTGCGCGAGGCGATCGCCGGCTGGGACTGGGCGCGGGGCGGGCAGGCGGACGGGGACTTCTGACGGCGGGGGCTGCTACAGCTTGGCGGCCGAGAAGGTGTCGCACTGGGCGAGGTCGCCGCTGCGGTAGCCGGTGGTGAACCAGGCCTTGCGCTGCTCGGCGGAGCCGTGCGTCCAGGCCTCCGGGTTGATCCGGCCGGTGGCCTGCTGCTGGATCCGGTCGTCGCCGACCGCCGCGGCCGCGTCCAGGCCCAGGGCGATGTCCTGGTCGGTGAGCGAGGCGATCAGCGGACGGCCGGTGGAGGCCTGCGGGGTGGTGGTCGCGTGGTGGGCCCACACCCCGGCGTAGCAGTCGGCCTGAAGTTCCAGGCGCACCGAGCCGCTGGTGGCGCCCTGGCGGTCGCCTCCGACCTTCTGCATGGCGCCGGTGAGGGTCTGGATGTGGTGCCCGTACTCGTGGGCGACGACGTAGGACTCGGCGAACGGGCCGCCCTTGGCGCCGAAGCGGGCGGACAGGTCGTTGAAGAAGCCGAGGTCGAAGTAGGCCTTCTTGTCGCCGGGGCAGTAGAACGGGCCCACCGCCGAGGTCGCCGCGCCGCAGGCGGTGGAGACCTGGCCGGTGAACAGCACGGTCTCGGCGTTCTTGTACGGGACCTTGGCGGCGCGCGGCAGCTCGGTGCGCCAGAACTCCTGGAGGCTGTTGGTGACGGCCACGATCCGGCAGTCCTGGCGCTTGTTGGCGTCCGCCCCGGTCTTGCAGGTCTTCTGCGCCTCGCCTTCGGTGCGCACGCCGGAGGAGCCGGAGGAGCCGGAGGAGCCGGAGGACAGGCCCAGCAGCTGCGGGTCGACCCCGAGGACGACCGCCACCAGCACCGCGATCAGGCCCACGGCCCCGCCGCCGATGGCGAGCTTCCCGCCGGGGATGCCGCGCCGGTCGTCCACCTGCGAGGTGTCGAGGTCCCCCTGGTCGTCGAACTGCATTGCCCCTGCCTGCCCGCTTCTGTCGGTCGGTCGCTTTTGTACGCTCTGGTGACGGTCTGTGCCGTGACGGCCCGGCCCAGCCTACGGGCCCCGGCCCCCGCCACGGCGCAGCGGGGTCTCAGGCGGGGGCCGGGACGCCGACGACGCGCAGCAGTTCCAGTCGGGAGGCGCACTCGCTGCCGGGCGCGGCGGTGTGCACGAGCAGCAGCTGGTCCTCGCCGCCGGCGGCCAGCACCTCGCACTCCAGGTCCAGCGGCCCGACCACGGGGTGCAGCACCCGTTTGCGGCCGCTGCGCCGCCGGGCGACCTCGTGGCGCTCCCAGTGGGAGGTGAACTCCCCTCCGGTGGTGAGGAGTTGTTCCAGCAGTTCGGCGGCGCGCCGGTCCCCGGGGCGGGCGGTGTGGGCGGCGCGCAGGGCGGCGACGTGGGCGCGGGCGAGGTCCTCGTGGTCCTCGGGCGGGAACAGTGCCCGGGTGTCCGGTTCGGTGAACCAGCGCAGCAGCAGGTTGCGCCGCTCGGGTGCGAGGGCGGCGACGTCGTCGAAGACGGCGGCGGCCATCGGGTTCTGGGCGAGGACGTCGCCGAGGTCGGAGACGATCTGGGCGGGCGTGTCGTGCAGCCGGTCCAGGATCAGCAGCAGTCCCGGCCGTACGTGCCCGAGCGGTCCGTGTCGGCGTGGCGGCTCGTGCCCGGCCAGGCGGAACAGGTGGTCGCGCTCGTCCTCGCTCAGCCGCAGTGCCCGCGCCAGGGCCGCGAGCAGCTGCGGCGAGGGCTGTGGGCCGCGACGCTGCTCCAGGCGCGCGTAGTAGTCCACCGACAGTCCCGCCACCTGTGCCACCTCCTCCCTGCGCAGCCCGGGCGTGCGCCGTCGCGCCCCGGGCGGCAGCCCCAGGTCGGCGGGGGCGAGCCGGGCCCGGGTGCGGGTGAGGAAGTCGGCCAGTGCCGCTCGGTCGATCATGCCCCCAGTCTGACCGGCCGGGGCGCGCGGCAACCAGGGATCGCCGGTCCCTGGATCGGGGGGTCTCTGCCGCGCCGTTCGTGCCGCGGGCAGGGTGGTGGGCGTCGGAGGAGAACAACTCCCCTGGAGGGGGCGGGCGATGGTGAAGATCCTGGTGACGGGCGCGACCGGTGCGGTGGGCAGCCGGCTGGTGCCGCGGCTGGTGCGGTGGGCCGGGGCGGACGGCTCCTCGGTGCGGGTGCTGGTGCGGGACGCGGCGAAGGCGGCGGCCCTGGCGGGTGCGGGGGTGGAGGTGGTGGTCGGCGACCTGTGCGAGGAGGCGGACCGGGCGCGGGCGCTGGCGGGGGCCGAGGTGGTGCTGAACGTGGCGGCGGCGCTGCGCGGGGTACCGGACGAGGCGGCGTGGGCGGTCAACCGGGACGCGGCGGTGGCGCTGGGGCGGGAGGCGGCGAAGGCCGGGGTGGCGCGGTTCGTCCACACCAGTACGAACCTGGTGTACGGGCGGGGGCTGGGGCGCCCCGCGGTGGAGGGCGACCGGCTCGCGCCGGATCCGGCGTGGGGGGTGTACGCGGCCTCCAAGGCGCAGGCGGAGTCGGGTCTGCGCGCGCTGGGTGACGAACTTCCCTTGGTGGTGGCGCGGTTGGCTTTCGTGTACGGGCAGGGCGATCCGCACCTGGAGCAGTCGCTGCGGTGGGCGGCGAACTGGCCCGCGCACCAGCGCCTGGCGGTGGTGCACCACGCGGACGTGGCGCGGGCGCTGTGGCGAGCGGTGGTGGCGCCCGGCATCGAGGGGCGCACGTACAACGTCGGCGACGACGCGCCCCTGACGGCCTGGGAGCTGTACGCGCTCAACGGGCAGGTCCACCCGGGCGGTTCGCCGCAGGGGCCGTTCGACCCGTGGGAGGGACAGGTGTCCACGGCGGCGGCGCGCCGGGAGCTGGGCTGGCGTCCGCTGTACCCGTCGGCGTGGGCGGCGGCCGACGCCGGGGCGCTGTAGCGGGCGCCGCCCGGCCCCGCCGCGGAAAGGGGCGGGGCCGGGCGGCGCTGCTCAGCCGGCGGGGGCGTAGCCGGCCGGGCGGGTGGTGAAGGTGCCGCGGCCCTGGGTGCGGCCGCGCAGGCGCCCGGCGTAGCCGAACAGTTCGGCGAGCGGTACCAGTGCGCTGACCTGGGCGGTGGTGCCGGGGCCGGGTTCGGTGGCCCGGACGTGGCCGCGGCGGGCGGCGAGGTCGCCGAGGACGGCCCCGAGGGCGTCCTCGGGCACGGTGACGCTCACCTCGGCGAGCGGTTCCAGCAGGTGCATCCGCGAGGCGCGCAGTGCCTCGCGCACACCGAGGCGGGCGGCGGTGCGGAAGGCGAGCTCGGAGGAGTCCTTGGGGTGGGTGGCCCCGTCGGTGAGGGTGACGGCGACGCCGGTGACCGGGTGGCCGCCGAGCGGTCCCTCGGTCAGGGCGTCGCGGCACCCGGCTTCGACGGCCTGCACGTACTCGCGTGGCACCCGTCCGCCGGTGACGGTGGAGGTGAACGCGAACCCCTCCTCGGCGTCTTCCGGCAGGGGGTGGACGTCGAGGACGAGGTGGGCGAACTGCCCGGCGCCGCCGTCCTGTTTGGCGTGCCGGTAGGTGAAGCCGGTGACGCCCTCGACGAGGGCCTCGCGCAGCGCGACGCGCGGACGGCCGACCACCGCCTCGACGCCGGCCTCGCGCCGGACCTTCTCCACCGCGACCTCCAGGTGCAGTTCGCCCAGGCCGGACAGGGTGCGCTGGCCGGTCTCGGGGTCGGTGGCCACGCGCAGGGACGGGTCCTCCTCGGCCAGGCGGGCGAGGGCGGCGGCGAGCTTGTCGGTGTCGGCGGTACGGCGGGCCTCGACGGCGACGGTGACGACCGGTTCGGCGCTCACGGGGGCCTCCAGGACGATGGGGTGCTCGGCGTCGCACAGGGTGGCGCCGACGCGGGTGTGTTTGGGGCCGACGACGGCGACGATGTCGCCGGCGCGGGCGCTGTCGGTCTCGGTGTGGCGGTGGGCCAGGTCGGTGAGGATGCGGGCGACGCGCTCGCGGCGGCCGGTGGTGGTGTCGAGCACGGTGTCTCCCTTGTGCAGGGTCCCGGCGTACAGGCGCAGGTGGGTCAGGCGCCCGGTCGGGGCGGCCGTGACCTTGAACGCCAGTGCGGTCAGGGGCTGTCGGGGGTCGGCCTCGCGCTGCTGGGTGCGGTCGGCGGAGCGGGTGGGCGGGACGTCGAGCGGGGAGGGCAGGTAGGCGACGGCGGCGTCCAGGAGCGGTTCGATGCCGCGGTTGCGGTAGGCGGAGCCGCACAGCACCACGACGGCCTCGCCGGTGCGGGTGAGGTCGCGCAGCGCGGCGGTGAGGGTGTCGGCGCCGAGCGCGGCGTGGGCGCAGAACTCCTCCAGGGCGTCGGGGTGCAGTTCGGCCACCGCCTCCTCCAGGGCGCGGCGGCGCTCGGCCGCCACGGCTTCGAGGCCGGCCGGGACCGGGCCTTCGTGCAGGGTGCCGTCGTCGTCCCAGGTGAGGGCGCGCAGGCGCACCAGGTCGACGACGCCGGTGAACGATTCCTCGGCGCCGATGGGCAGGTGGACGGCCAGCGGGCGCGGATGCAGGCGTTCGCGGATGTCGGCGACGGCGGTGTCCAGGTCGGCGCCCGCGCGGTCGAGCTTGTTGACGAAGGCGATGCGCGGCACGCCGTGGCGTTCGGCCTGGCGCCACACCGACTCGCTCTGCGGCTCGACGCCGGCGACCGCGTCGAACACCGCCACCGCGCCGTCGAGCACCCGCAGGGAGCGCTCGACCTCGTCGGCGAAGTCGACGTGGCCGGGGGTGTCGATGAGGTTGATCCGGTGCCCGGCCCAGGCGCAGCTGACGGCGGCGGCGAAGATGGTGATGCCGCGTTCGCGTTCCTGGGGGTGGCAGTCGGTGACGGTGGTGCCGTCGTGGACCTCGCCGCGCTTGTGGGTGGTGCCGGTGAGGTAGAGGATCCGCTCGGTGACGGTGGTCTTGCCGGCGTCGACGTGGGCGAGGATGCCGAGGTTGCGGACGGCGGCGATGGTGCCCTCGGTCGCGGCGGTGGTGGTGGCTGCGGTCGTGGCGGCGGTGGTGGTGTGGGTGCGCATGGCCCGGGTGCCTTTCGAGGCGGTTGTTCCTGGTGGTGGGCGCGCGATTGGGCAGTGCCGACGTGCCGTCGGACCGGGCGTGTGTGCCGTGGCGGGCCCGCGCGGTGCGCAGCAGGCGCAGCGGGCGCAGCGGGCGCAGCGGGACCTCGGGTGTCAGACGGTGGCGGCACTGCTCCGGTGCCGGCCGCGCAGCGGGCACCGGGAGGAACGGGACACCAGGATCACCTCGTACCGCGACGCGGGAGAGGGGGCGGCGGCGCTCTGCTTCGGCATGGCCGCCCGCCCCCTTTCTCGTCTCGTTCGTCGCGGCGGTCGTCAGTGGTCGTCGCGGTGGGCCGCGCGTCGGGGCGCGGCCGCGTGGCGAGTGTAGGGAAGGCGGGTCGTGCGGGGCGACGGGTTTTACGGCGTCGGGCTCTGCGGGGCCGGGCTGCGCGGCGGACCGAAGCGCAGTACCGGCTCCGACCAGCCGTCGTCGCTCACCCCGGCGTCCAGGGCGGCGCCGATGGCCCGTTCCTCGTACGCGAAGTGGGAGTCCATGATGGCGGCGAGCCCGTCGAGTTCGCGTCCGATCGGCTCCAGGGCGGAGCCGGTGGCGCCCCCGGCGGAGGCGTCGGCGGCGGCGATGTCGGCGGCCCGGTCGGCGAGCTCGCGCACCCGGGTGAGGATGTGGGTGATGAGGCCGTGGTCCTCGACGAGTCTGCCGATGGTCGGCGCCAGGTCGGGCCGTTCGCGCAGGAGTTGGGCGAACAGTCCGGTGTCCTCGCCCTGGTGGTGATTGGTCAGGGCGGTGCAGAAGGCCAGGCAGTGGGTGAGGAGTCCGTTGTCGTCGCCGCCCGGGCGGCGGGGCCGGCCGAGGTCGGTGCGCAGGCCGTCGAGGCGGCGGCGCAAGTCCCGGTGTGCGAGGGAGAGTTGAAGGCTGAGGGCGGCCGTACGGCCGGTGGAGGGGGAGGCCACGGGTGGCGGTCCCTTCGGTTGCGCACCTCCATGCCTGACGCAGTCCGTCACCGGCACGCGATGCTCGCGCCATCGGACCACGCGGTCCGGCCGGAAGGCAAGCGGAGCCCCGGTACGCGCAGGGGTTCCGGGGCCGCCGTCACGCCCCGCCGTCACGCCCCGCCGGCGAGGTCGCGCAGGGTCGCCCCGGCCTTCGGGGTCAGGACGAGCGGGCCCCTGCCGCTGGTCCACACGGCCTGCACGTCGAGGCTTCGCAGGCGCCAGCCGGCGGCGGTGCGCACCGCCTCGCCGGTGAACGTGCCGCCGACGTCGAAGTGGCCGCCGGGTTCCTCGCCGCGTGCCTGCTGGGTCGAGGCGAGGTGGACGTGCGCCATGACGGCGTTCCAGCGCACCGCGGCCCGGTCCCCGTCCAGGTCGATCATGTAGTTGGCGCCCACGTGCTGGGTCCGCTCGAACTTCCCGAGGGTTGCCTGCTCGGACTCGGCCAGCCCGTCGATGCCCTCGTGGTCCCCCACCGGCGTGGTGATCCGCACGTCGGGGGTGAAGTAGCGCCGCGCCCACGCCTCGTCGAACCGCCCGCCGCCGCGGGGCACGGTGTCGAGGCTGAGCAGGTAGCCGTCGATGAGGCCGGTGATGTCGGCGCGGTCGGTGAGGACCTGGACCCGCTGTTCGAGCGCGGCGAGGTTCGTGGTGGTGGTGATGGTCATGGTCCCGACTTCCTGGGATCGCGGTGCGTGTCGCGGCCGGTCCGGTCGCGCACCACGGAGACTAGAAGTTCAAGTCGACTTGAGATCAAGGCCTCGGTCCGGAACCTGCCGGACCCGCCCGGCGGCGGGATCGGGATCGGGATCGGCAGCCGCGCCGGTGCGCGGGCGCCCGAGCAGGATTCCGGCGACCACCAGCGCCAGCCCCGCGCCCTGGCGCACCCCGAAGGGGTCGCCGTCCAGTGCGGTGCCCAGCAGCACGCCGGTGAGCGGGTTGAGCAGTCCGAGCAGGCCCACCGTGCCGGCCGGCAGGTGGCGCAGTCCGGCGAACCAGCAGGTGAAGGCGAGCGCGGTGGCGACCACGGTGGCGTAGCCGAAGGCGAGCAGGGTGGGCCCGTCCGCCGCCGGGGGCGCGCCCTCGACGGCGGCGGCGAGCGGCAGCAGCACCAGGCCGCCGGCGGTCAGCTGCCAGGCGGTGGCGGTGAGCGGGTCGGCGCCCTCGCGCCAGCGGGCGGCCAGCACGTAGCCGACGGAGGAGACCAGCATCGCGGCCGCGGAGGCCGCCAGCCCGGCCCAGCCGATCCCCTCCCCCGTTCCGGCCAGCGCGAGGGCGACCCCGGCCAGGCCCACCACCGACCCGGCCAGGTGCGCGGGGCGCGGCCGCTGCCCGGCCAGCGCCCAGGAGGTGAGCAGCATGGCCAGCGGGGAGGCGGCCATGAGGGTGGCGGCGGCGCTGGTGGGCAGCAGTTGGGAGGCGAGGTAGAGCAGGACGAAGAAGGCGGCGGTGTTGAGCAGGCCGAGCAGGGCGCTGCGCCACCACCAGGCGCCGTGCGGGCGGCGGCGGGCGAGGGCGAGCAGCAGCAGGCCGGCGGGCAGGGCGCGCAGGGCGGCGCCCCACAGGGGGCGGTCGGCGGGCAGGTGGGCGTGGGTGACCCAGTAGTTGGCGCCCCAGGCGACGGGGGCGAGGGCGGTGAGCAGCACCCACCGCTTGGTGGCTTCCATGGAAGGCAATATAGCTTCCCAGGAAGCTACTGGAGTAGGGTGGGGCCCATGGAGCCCGACCAGCACGAGGACCATGTCGCCCGGGTCCAGGCCGCGTGGCGGCGCGAGCGCCCCGACCTCGACGTCTCCCCGCTGGCCGTCATCGGGCGCCTGCACCGCCTCGCCACCCGCCTGACCGCCGAGCTGACCCTCGTCTACCAGCGTTACGGCCTGGGCGAGGGCGAGTTCGACGTGCTCGCCGCGCTGCGCCGTGCCGGCGCCCCGTACGAGCGGGCGCCGGGCGAGCTGGCCGCGCACACGATGGTGACCACCGGCGCGATGACCAAGCGGATCGACCGCCTGGAACGCGCCGGGCTGGTCACCCGCCGCCTCGCCGTGGACGACCGGCGCGGGCGCGTGGTCGCCCTCACCGACGCCGGCCGGCGCCTGATCGACGAGGCGTTCACCGCTCACCTGCGCAACGAGCACCGCCTGCTGGCCCATCTGAGCCCCGAGGAGGCCGGCGCCCTGCAGGGCCTGCTCACCGCCTGGCAGCACCGCCTGGACGGCGCCGCCGGCGCGGGCCGCGGCGACGCCCACGCGGGGCCCGGGAGCCGTACGGAGCCGGACGGTACGGAGCCGGACGCCGGCGACGGGCCGTGAGAAGCTGACGCATGACCAGCGCGCCGCCCCCGGACTCCCCTCCGCCCGACCACCGGCCCGACTCCGCTCCCCCGCCCGGCTGGGAGAACCCGGCCGTGCGCGCCGACCGGCGCCTGGTGGAGATGCTGCAGGAGCTGCGGGTGCTCCAGACCGGCGTGCAGATCGTCTTCGCGTTCCTGCTCGGCGTCGCGTTCACCCCGCGCTTCACCCAGCTCAGCGACGCCCAGCAGGACATCTACGTCGCCACCCTGCTGCTGACGGTCGTCGCCGCTGCCGTCCTGGCCACCCCCGTCGCCCTGCACCGCGGGCTGTACCGCCACCCCGGCAAGGCACGGATCGTCACCGTCTCCGCCCGCATCGCCCAGGCCGGCCTGCTGCTGCTCGCCTCCGCGCTGACCGGCGCCGTACTGCTGGTCCTCGACGTCGTCCTCGGCACGGCGGCGGCGGTGCCGATCACCTGCACCGTCGCGCTGATCTTCACCGTGCTGTGGTTCGTCCTGCCCTGGGCGGTGCGCCGCTCCGCCAACCGCGACGAGGCCTGACTGCGCCGCCCCGACCGAGGCCGGCTGCCGGGGCCGCGGGGGCCGGTCCGGAAGGCGCGCCCCGGGCCGTCTCCCCCACCCCCCAGAGCCCACCGCACCCCGAACCGTCTACCGTGCCGGTATGTACACCGACGACAGCCCCTGGGACGTCCTGCTGATCGGCGGCGCCTCCGGCATCGGCAAGAGCCGCGCCGCCGCCCACCTCTCCGCCCGGCACGGCGCGTTCGTGGTCGAGTTCGACGACGTCGTGGCCGCCCTCCAGGCCGCCACCACCCCCGCCGACCACCCCGGCCTGCACCACTTCCGCGCCCTGCCCGACCCCGACGCGCTGCCCGCCGACCACGTCCTGGAGCTCCAGATCGCCACCGCCCGCGACCTGGACGACGCGCTGCTCGGCGTCGTGCGCAACCGGCTCACCGTGGACGTGCCCGCGATCGTGGAGGGCGACTACCTCACCCCGGCCGCCGCCGCCCGCGCCGGCGCCGAGGCCGCCCGGCAGGGCCGGCGCGTGCGCGCGGTCTTCCTGCACGAGGACGACCCGCGGCGCATCGGCGCCAACTACGCCGAGCGCGAGCCCGACTCGGGCCCCCGGCCCGAGCGCGCCGCCGTCAGCGCCCGCTACAGCACCTGGCTCGCCGAGCAGGCCCGCGCCCACGCGCTGCCCGTGGTCGACTGCCGCCCGTACGCCACCCTGCCCGAGCGCCTGGCCGCCGCCCTGGCGTGACGGCCGCCGGGGCGGCGGGTCAGCCCCGCCCCTGCCGCCCGTCGTCGTACGCGGCGCGCGCCGCCAGCACCTGCGGCATGTGGCACTCCGCCCAGGCCTTGATCTGCTGCACGAGCGGCAGCAGGTCGCGCCCCAGCCCGGTGAGCGCGTAGTCGACGCGGGCCGGCACCCCGGCGGTGACGGTGCGGCCGACCAGGCCGTCCAGTCGGTGCGCGAGCTGGGCGCCGAATGGTTCGTGCCGCGCACGGCACCCGATCCGGCCGCCGCCGTACGGGAGTCGGTGCCCGGCGGGGTCGACGGCGCGATCGACGCCGCCCTGCTCGGCGTACGGGCCCTGGGCGCGGTGCGCGGGCGCGGCGCCTTCGTCGCGGTCGCGGCCGGCAGCGCCCCGGTGGCCCTGCGCGGCATCCGCGTCGCCAACGTGTGGATCACCGCCGACGGCCCCGCCCTCGCCCACCTGTCCGCCCTCGCCGCCGACGGCCGCCTCACTCTGCGGGTGGCCGACACCCTCCCCCTGGAGGCCGGCAGCCTGCGCGGCCGCCTGGTCCTGACCCTCTGACCCGCCCGCGCACAGGAAGTCGGCCCCGCCGACGTCCCACTCCCCCGGCCCCGCGGCCCGGCTACCCCTCCCGCGGGGCGGGGGTGCCGTCCGTCGGGGTGGCGGGCTTGGTGTGGAGGACCTCGCGGGCCTGCTCGGCTGCGCGCACGATGCTCTCGCTGATGAAGTCGAGGAAGCGGGCGATGTTCTCCAGGCGGACGGCGGCGGGGGTGTCGGGGCCGAGGACGGCGACGCCCTGACGGGCGGTTTCGATGACCTTGTCGTTGGCCCGGGCGCTGGCGATGACCGCCTGGTAGTAGAGCTCGTCGTCGACGATGTAGCGGTCGCGGCGGCGCTCGTCGCGTTCCCGGCGCACCAGGCTCTGGCTCTCCAGGAAGGCGATCGCCTTGGAGATGGACGCCGGGCTGACCTGCAGGCGCTGGGCGAGTTCGGCGGCGGTGAGGCTGCCCGCGTCGGTGGTGGACAGGCAGGTGATCACCCGGGCCCCCATCCGGTTCAGGCCCGAGCCCATCAAAACGGTGGTGAGCTGCTCCTCGTACGCGGCCACGGCCTCGCTGTCACGCCCGTGCGGCTGCGGGCCCGACTGCGGCGCGCCGGGGGTGGCGGGCCGGCGCCGCTGGGCGCGGTGTTCGGTGGCGCGGTGGGCCAGGTCGGCGCGGTAGGCGAGGGGGCCGCCGTTGCGCATCACCTCGCGGGTGACGGTCGAGGTGGGGCGCTCCAGGCGCCGGGCGATCTCGGCGTAGGGGAGGCTGTCGGCCAGCCCCAGCGCGATCTGCCGGCGTTCCTGCTGGGTGAGCCTGCCTCCCGGCATCGCGTTCTCCTCGGTGGTCGTCGCTGTGGGGTTCCCGGTCGACCCCACCATAGCGTTCACCTTCCACCCATTGCAATGATCGCAACAGCCGCCGTTGCATTACCCGACACACCCGTTGCAACAGTTTCCTGCCATTCACCTGCAATGAAGCAGTTTTGACGCAACGAACTAGTTGCCGACACCTTGAAAGCAACGTAGCGTTTCCAATGTCAGAAACGCCGACCGGGCAGGCCCCAACCGGGTCCGCGCCCGCACCCGTACAGGAGAGCACGATGCAGAAGTTCGACACCTGCGCCCCGATCACCGTCGTCCTGGACATCCCCGGCGGGCGCGTCCAGCTCATCGCCGCCGAGCGCAGCGACACCACCGTCGAGATCCGGCCCGCCCAGCCCGGCAAGGACCGCGACGTCCAGGCCGCCGAGCGGACCGCCGTCTCCTTCGCCGACGGCGTCCTGCGGATCGTCACCGCCGCGGCCGGGCACCAGCTCCTCGGCCCCACCGGCTCCCTGGAGGTCACCGTCCAGCTGCCGGCCGGCTCCGCCGTCCGGGGCAAGGCCGCCGCCGCCGAACCTG
>NZ_JBHVFE010000066.1:0-27992 GCF_042801945.1 Kitasatospora sp. NPDC057542 | reverse complement strand
GCCGCTTCCCCTCCCGTCACTTCCAGATCAACGCCGCCTGGCTGGAACTGTCCCTGGCCGCCATAGACCTGCTCGCCTGGACCCAAGTCCTCCTGTTGGAGGGAGAGTTGGCCACATCCGAGCCGAAGAAGCTCCGCTACCGGCTGCTGCACGCCGCCGCCCGCATAACCCGCGGCGCCCGCCGACTACACCTGCGGATCGCCACCACCTGGCCCTGGCGCCACGACCTGGCAACCGCCTTTACACGACTGCAGGCCCTGCCCCGACCCGTCACCTGATTTCCCCGACCGTCCCTGCCCACCCACGAACCGAGGACCTTGGAGACACCGGCCACGCGTCGGGACCTCGGCATGTCCCCACACCCCCACACAGGCACAACGCGTCGCCAGTGCCATCAACCGAGCTCAGCCAGGCCCAACTGAAAGGCGGAGGCTAGTGAGGTGGCGGACCGGCCTTGGTGCCGAGTCCTGGAATTAGGTCGCTGCGTGGCCCGCATGTGCTCGTGACCAGCGCAAACACCTGCGCCAAGGGGAGGAGAACCACGTGATCTACTGCGGAATCGACTGGGCGGAGAAGACACACGACGTCGCCTTGGTCGACGACACCGGCCAGCTGCTGGCCAAGCGCCACATCACCGACGACGCGGCCGGCTACAAGCTGCTGCTGGACCTACTCGCCGAGTACGGCGACACCGAGGAGAACCCGATCCCCGTCGCGATCGAGACCTCCCGTGGCCTGCTGGTCGCGGTCCTGCGGACCGGCAAGCGGAAGGTGTTCGCGATCAACCCGATGGCCGCCGCCCGCTACCGCGACCGCCACGCCGTCTCCCGCAAGAAGTCCGACCCAGGCGACGCCCTGGTCCTGGCGAACATCCTGCGCACCGACATGCACGCCCACCGGGCCCTGCCCGCCGACAGCGACCTGGCCCGTGCCATCGCCGTCCTGGCCCGCGCCCAGCAGGACGCCGTCTGGAACCGGCAGCAGATGGCCAACCAGCTCCGTTCCCTGCTGCGCGAGTACTACCCCTCGGCCCTGGCCGCCTTCGAGGCGTGGAAGAACGGCCTGTGCCGGCCCGAGGCCCGCGAGATCCTCAAGACCGCCCCCACACCCGCCAGGGCCGCGCGTCTGACCCGCGCGCAGATCGCCGCCGCTCTGAAGCGGGCCGGCCGCCAGCGCGGCATCGAGGCCGAGGCCGAGCGGCTGCGTGAGGTCTTCCGCGCCGACTGGGCTCACCAGCCCGCCCTGGTCGAGGACGCGCTCGGCCGGCAGATGCTCGCTCTCCTGGGCCAGCTCACGGCCGCCTGCACCGCGGCCGACGACCTCGCCCAAGCCGTCGAGGAAGCGTTCCCGCAGCACCCGGACGCCGAGATCATCCTCAGCTTTCCCGGCCTCGGCACGCAGCTCGGCGCCCGCGTCCTGGCCGAGATCGGCGACGACCGGACACGATTCGCCGACGCCCGCGGTCTCAAGGCCTACGCAGGCGCTTCCCCGGTCACCCGGGCCTCCGGCAAGAAGTCCAGCATCACCCGCCGGTGGGTGAAGAACGACCGGCTCAACCACGCCGGCTACCTCTGGGCCTTCGCCGCCCTGACCGCCTCACCCGGTGCCAAAGCGCACTACAAGCGCCGTCGCGACGAGCACTCCGACTGGCACGCCGCCGCCCAGCGCAACCTCTTCAACCGCATGATCGGCCAGCTCTACCACTGCCTCAAGACCCGCCGAATGTTCGACGAGCAGACGGCGTTCCCCACCCCGCTCGTCGCCGTTGCCGCCTGACGGCTCAGGCGTCCGGTTCCGCCACTGCGAGGCAGGCCTCCAGCACCGCTCGCCGGTCCTGCGGCAGGTGGTCACCGAGCGGGCTCTGCCGCGGGCTGTGCTCGCCGTCGCAGATCCAGCTCCGCTCGTCCGTGTCGAACGCCCACGCCTGGGCGCCCCACATCGGGTGGCCTTCGAGCAGGCGGCGGGCCAGCGGCTCGCATCCGTCAGGGGCACCCTGGGCAATCAGCGCCTCGACGACCACGTCCACGGCCTCCGCAGGAGCCCGGGCGTCGCCCAACACCGGCAGGAGAAGCAGCAGCCGAGCGTGGGGATCGGTCACACCGACGGCCTCCTCAGGGGCTTGGAGGATCGCGGCGAGCTCCGGCCAGCACAGGCCTGGGCCGATGCGGTCCTGATCCATGCTGGCCAGGACCGCATCGGTGCTCCCCGGGTGGACCAGGAAGTAGTCCGTGCTCGTGAACTCCTCGCCGCTGTTGTAGTGCACGACGATCGCGAACCCACCCTCCAGCGGGACCGTGAACGCCGGCCAGGCCGACTTGTCGTGCAGCCGCTCCAACATGGCACCGGCATCAGCAGCGTCCACACCGAAGGCCTCCGGCGACACGTCATCGCACAGGTCGACCAGGTGCGCGGCCCAGAACCCGGGCTCGTCCAGCAGCGGGAGACCATCCACAACGGGAGCCGACGAGTACCAATGCCGCGCCATCACCATGCCGTGATTCTGGCGCACGAAGATCCGCTTCGGCCAGGAACGCGAACACACTTCCCGCCGGGATCAGCTCCCGGCACGTCTCCCACACATCCGGCCCGACCAGATCCCCAGCCCATTCCCCCATCGCCACGAAACGAGTCTGGCCCCACCGCACACGCGGTGGGGCCAGAACCTGAAAGATCTTCAGCAAACTTCTAGGGCAACGCCGTTGCGTTTGGCTGTTCGGCGGCTGGTCAAGTCCCTGACGACGAGGAACGGGACCTCTGGTAGATCACTTGTGTCGAGCAAGATGATCAAGAACCAGGGGTCCCGTTGCAGGAGAAGTCTGTCATCACCCGGACGATCACGACAGCCCCGGGGGTGTACGCGCCGGGGCACCTGGGCGAGCTGACCCAGATCGTGGACTTCGACCTGGTGGACCTCGTGCTGCAGGAGACCGGCGCTCGTGAGAAGCGGCTGAGATTGCTGCCCGCCCGCGTCGTGGTCTACTTCACCCTCGCACTCGCCCTCTTCGAGCACTGCTCCTACCGGGCGGTGTGGGGCAAGCTCACCGCCGCTCTCGGCCCGCTGACCCCGATCCACCCGGCTGCCTCCTCCCTCGCACGGGCCCGCCGCCGACTCAGCGCGGCTCCACTGCGCCGGTTGTTCGAGACCATCGCCGGGCCGGTTGCCGGCCCCGGCCAGGCCGGATCCTTCTACCGGGGACTGCGCACGGTGGCGCTGGACGGCACCTATCTGCACGTGCCCGACGACGAGCAGGTCACCTGGCGCTACCCGAAGCGCGTCGGCGAGCTGCTGGGGTTCGGCTACCCGCTGCTGCGTCTTGTTGCGGTGGTCGAGTGCGGCACCCGGGCCGTGCTCGCCGCCTGTTTCGGCCCCGAAGACGAGGGCGAACTTCCCTACGCCCGCCGCCTGCTGAGCTGCCTGAACGACTCGATGCTGCTACTCGGGGACGCCGCCTTCGATGCGGTGGAGTTCCTGCGCGAGGTGACCGCGACCGGCGCACAGTTCCTCGTGCGCTCCTCAGCCCGACGTCGCCCGACCATCCAACGCCGCCTGCCGGACGGCTCCTACCTGGCCCGCCTGGCCGCCCCATACCGGGCCGGGCACGGCTACAGCACGCTGCCGGTACGCGTGATCGAGGCGTGGATCACCGTCACCCTCGCCGACGGCACCACCCGGCGTGAACCGTGGCGGCTGATCACCAGTCTGCTCGATCACGAGCGTCATCCAGCCGGCGAGCTCGTGGAGCTCTACCACCGCCGGTGGCAGGTGGAGACCACCTACTTCTCGATCAAGGCGACCATGCTCGACGGCCGCGTCCTGCGCTCGCGAAGCGTCCCGGGCCTGGATCAAGAGGTCTACGCGCTTCTGGCGACCTACCAGGCGCTCATCCGCACCGCGGCCGACGCGGTCACCACCCGGCCGGGTCTGGCCATGGAGCGGATCAGCTTCACCGTTCTGCTGCAGGCCGCCGCCGATCAGGTCACCACCGCCACCGGCATACACGCCGCCGGACCCGACCCCTTGCTCGGACCGATCGGCCGGATGGTCCTGGACAACCTGCTGCCCACCGCGCGGCGCCAGCGCGTCAAGGCCCGCAGCCGCAAGAACCCAACGAGCAAGTACGGGCCGAACGCAGGAAAACACCCGCAAACCACCCAGACCTACGCCCTTTCTGTCGAGATCCACGTCATGGAAGACGGACTTGCATCACGCCGCCGCCGGTAAACGCAACGGCGTTGACTTCTAGGGGCTGTCTCTTTGGCCGATGTCGGCCTCGTCCGAGGGCGTGTCTTGCGGATTCCGGCCCGGCCCCGGGATCAGCCGTGGGGCTGGTCCCGGGGAGCGTCCTGGTGGACGTGGATGTCACCGTGCATCGCAGCGTAGACGGTGCTGTGGCCGCTCGCGGTGTTGTTCATCGTGGAATCCCCGGCCCCGGAGGCGGGAACGGCCGGCGGTTCCTCCGTTCCGGCGCCCGGCTGCGGGTTCGTCACCTCCACGTGGTTGTCGTGGCCGACCACGACAGGGGCGGTGGCGTCGCCGCCGATGCGGATGGTGTACCGGTCGCCGGACTCGGGGGGCATGGGGACTCCTTGCGGTGGAGAGACGGGTCAGGTCAGGACACGCGGGTCCAGGTGCCGCAGACGGAACAGCGGAGACCCTCGGTGGACGTGCCCGAGGGCGTCGCCTGCAGCGTCTTGTAGTCCTCGGAGAGCCGGAGGTTGAGTGTGGAGTGGCCGATCACCGGACCGCAGTCGCCGTAGGCAAGGTTGTGAACGGGGAAGCTCGCCCGATAGCTGTGCCCGCTCCCGGTGATGTTGACCGCACTGGGTGTCGTCGTCGTGGTGCATTCCTGCATGGTGAACCCCGAGCCGGACGAACGGATCTGGGCCGTGCCGGCCGGAGTCGACCACACCCCGGCGAGGCTGTCGGGGCTCGACGCCGACTGGTTCTCGAAGAACGCGACGATAGCTCCCCTCCCCGCGTACCCACCGACCACGACGACGAGCAGGAGCACGACCTTCGCCATGACGGCCGAAGTTGCCGCGCCGGCCCCGGCCGTGGCCGCCGCACCTGCGGCGCCGGCCGCCCCGGCCCCACCCGAGGCCGCGGAGGTGCCGGTGACAACGTGCGCGGCGGTCTGGTGAGCCGCGTGCGTCGCACCATGTACACCGGCCTGCCCGGCACCGTGCGCAGCCGTGTGTCCGGCGCCGTGCACACCGGCTTGCCCGGCACTGTGTGCGGCGTGTGTCGTACCGTGCGCGGCCGTGCCTGCGGCGCTGTGACCGGCGGCCGTGTGCGGCAGGACTGCCGAGGTGCCGGGCGGGGCGGGGCTGGGCGCCAGCCCCGCCATGTGGGAGGCCGCTGTCGGTGCCTGCGCGGCGTGCGTTGTAGCGACCCCGTGGACAGCCTGTCCGGAGGCGGTCGGGTCGACCGGCAGCACCGTGTGGCCACCGGGCAGCACTGCATGACCACCGGCTGCCGCGCTCGGATCCACCGGGACGGCGCCTGATCCGGTCAGCAGTTGGTCGGCTGCCGGTGTGTAGTGCTGTGCGTTGAGCGCGGTGGTGGCGCCGTGCTGGTCGCCGAGGGCCTTCCACAGCTGGACCGCCTGGCCCAGGAGCACGGCGGCGATCACGCGGCGGCCGGTGAGCAGGTTGCGGATGCCCTCCTCGTGGGTGAAGTAGGCCTGGGCGGGCCTGTCGTCGGCTTGCTGGGCGGCGCTCCAGCCTCGGCCGAGCAGTCGGCCCCAGGCTCCGAAGCGCAGCGATCGGGCCAGGGCGGGCGAGGCGGCCCGGGCGATCCGGACGGCCAGTTCGGGCCGGCCGGTGGCTTCGGCCAGGGCGGCGGCCCGTTCCAGGACTGCGCTGTGGCGGGCGACGTCGTCGGCGGTGGTGGTGGCCCGCGCGATCCAGTCGGCGAAGTGGTCGCAGATCCGTTCGACCGGGAACGGTTCCGGGTCCTGCCGGAAGACGGCCGGCACGGTGTCCTCGGCGCAGCGGTAGCCGTCGTCCCCGGCGATCAGCAGGCCGAGCCCGGCCAGGTGCTCGGTGGTCCTTTCCGTGCCTGGGAGTTCGGTGATAGCGGCGAGGTGGCCGGGTGCGAGGTCGGTGCCGTCGAGGGTGGCGAGCAGGCGCAGTACGGTGCGGGCTGGCGTGTCGAGCCGTTCGAGCAGCAGCGGGAGTAGTTCGGAGACCTTGCCGGGCAGGGGCAGCCGGGCGTCGTCGGCGGAGTCGAAGCGGGCCAGGCCGGCTGCTCTGAGCAGGTGCAGGGGGCGGCCCTGGGCGGCCTGCCAGAGGGCTCTGGCGGTGTCGGTCTCGTCGGGGGCGAGTGGGCGGCCGAGTTCGCGGACCAGCAGTTCCATGCCGGCCGGGTAGTCGAGGCCGGGCAGTTCGATCACTTTGCCGTCCTCGCCCAGCAGTGAGCGCCGGTGGGCGGCGAAGACGAAGGTGGCGTCTGCGGCGGTTTCGGCGAGGGCGAGGGCCTGTTCCCTGGTCAGCTCGGCGTTGTCGACGTAGACGACGAGGCGCAGTCCGGTCATCAGCCGGCGTAGTTCGGTGTCCGACGGGGCGTAGCCGGCGGCGTCGTAGCAGGCTTCGAAGACTTCTTGGGCGAGGTCGGTCACCTCGCGGTTGGCCGCGTTGAGGTAGAGCGTGCCGTCCGGGCCGGGTGCCAGGCGTCGGGCCGCGTGGCGCAGCAGCATGCTGGTGCCGCTGCCGGGCGGGCCGTAGAGCTGGACCAGGCCGCAGGTCCTGACGCCTTCGGCCAGGGCTGCGAACTGGGCTGCCCGGCCGATGGGGTCCTGCTGTCGGCGCGGGAGCAGTACGGTCCGCTCGCGGCGGACGGGTTTCGGCCGTTGGCCTTGCATCAGCAGGGTGACCGAGGATCCGTGCTGGGCGTCGACGAGCAGGTTGTGGTTGCCCACGATCACCGGGGACCGGTTGTCGCCGTCGATGTCGACCCGGTAGTCGTTGCCGCGGGTGTTCCCGCTCCCGGCCCCGTTCCCGTTCTGGGGCCGGGGGTCGGTGCGGGGGTCGGGTGCCGCTGTGGCGGGTTCGTGCGTCTCTTCCATCGTCACACCGCTTTCCGGCCGTGCACGCGACCGCGCCGGGGCGGTCCGCCGCGCGGGCAGCAGCCGATCGAAGGAGGTTCGGTCAGCCGGGTGGAGCCGGCCCGGACCGGGGCCGCGTGGGGCGGCCCATGACCGGGATGCTAGTGATGCCTCGAATCTGAGAAACCGTCAAATGATGGCTTTCCCAAGGTGATTGAATTAGTCATACGAATTTTTGGGCTGGGGAACAGGCCTGGGAGCCGGAGTTTCAGGAGAAGGCGATGCTGCCCAGCAGTGCGAGGTCCTCCACCTTGAGGGAGCGGTAGCCGGTCGACACGGCGCCGGAGTCGCGCAGCCGGCGCAGGGCCTTGTGCACGGTGGGTTCGGCGGCGCCGGAGAGGGTGGCGAGTTCCGGCTGGGTGATCGGCCAGTGGATCACCGCTCCGGCGCCGGCCGGCTCCCCGTAGGACACCGCGATCTGGTGGATCACCCGGGCCAGCCGGGTGGCGACATCGCAGCCGGTGAACTCGATCCGGCGGGCGTTCGCGGCCCGCAGCTTGGTCACGATGGACTCGTTGACCGCCTGGGCGATCCGCGGTTGCCTGCCGGTGAATTCCAGGAACTCCGCCCGGGCCACCACCCTGGCCGTCACCGGTCCGCAGGTGGTGACGGTCGCCGAGCGGGGTCGGCCGTCCACCGCGGCGAACTCGCCGACCAGGTCGCCGTTCATCCGCACGGCCAGCAGGGCGTCCCGGTCGTCGGGAGTGCGCCCGGTCACCTTGACCACGCCTCCCAGCAGGATCAGCAGGAAGTCCGTCGTGTCGGATTCCCTGATCAGCACGCGCTCCGCGGGGTAGCGCACCGCGGTGCCGAGCGTCAGCATCCGTTCGCGGTCGGCCGGGGCCAGCCCGCCGAGCAGGCTCGACAGCGGCCATGCCCAGTCCCTGCCCGGATGCTTGCGCGGCCGTGCGTCCGCGGTCCCGGCGGCGTTCCGCACCCCGCCGGGCTTCCGTTCCCCGCTGGCGCCCCGTACCCCGCTGGCGTCCCGTACCCCGCCGGTGCACCGTTCCCTGCCTGCGCGCCGTATCCCACCGGTGTTCCGTTCCGTGCTGGCCATGCCCCACCCGCCCCGTCTCGCGTGTGCCCCGCTCGCCCGTACCGCGCCGGTGCGCCCAGTATGCGCTCTTCGCCGGAATGCGGTAACCGTCTGCGACGACTGCGGGCGGTACTGCGGGCGGGCCTGTGGCGACCCATGGTGATCCCCCCGGTATCCGTTGGGATCCATGGCGGCCCATGGCGATCCGTAGCGATCCGTGGCGATCCCCCGCGGATCGACGGCGATCCCGTATTCCGACGGGATCGCCGACCCGGATCGGCGGCAGGCTGGGAACCGCGGCGGGCGGCGACGGCGTCGGAATGGTCCGACGGAGCCGTGGCGGCCACGCGCGACCGGTATCTCAGGAGGCTTCGATGGATTGGGAGTTGGCCTACCGCGCGGTGCTGGCGGTGGACATCGAAGACTCGTCGGGGCGCGGGGACACCGCACTGATGACGATCCGACGAGTCCTCGCGACGACGCTGCGGGAGTCCTTCGAGCAGAGCCGGATCGACTGGTCGGCCTGCCTGCGGGAGGACCTGGGCGACGGGCTGCGCGTCACCGCCCCGGCCGGGGCCGCGAAGGCGGCCCTGATCCACCCGCTGGTGCACGAGTTCACAGCCCGGCTGCGCGCCCACAACCGGACGGCCGCACCGGCGACTTCGATCCGGGTCAGGATGGCGCTGCACGCCGGCGACCTGCGGCTCGGGCCGGCCGGTGAGGTGGCCGGACGGCCGCTGGAAGTGCTGTCCCGGCTGCTCGACGCGCCGGTGACCCGCACCGCCCTGGCCGCCGCCCCGGCAAACACGGTCGCCGTGCTGGTCCTGTCACAGCACTTCCATGAGGACACGGTGCCGCACGGGTACCCCGGGATCGACCCGGAGATGTTCCGCGAAGTGACCGTCCGTTCGAAGGAGTTCACTGCCCCGGCCTGGCTCGGGCTGGCCGCGGCACCGGCGGCTCTCTCGGGGCCGTCAGGGCCGACGCACCCACCCGGCCTACCCGGGCCGTCCGGCCCGTCGGCTTCGCACGGAGCGCTGTCGACCGTTGCTGCGTCGGAGCGGCCGCGAGGCCGCTCGACGATGGTGAACAAGGCGTCCGGCCAGGGCGTCGTCTACGCCGTGCAGAACGGCGACCAGCACATCAACGCCACCACGAGGCCCTGAGGGAGCAGCATGGATCAGGAACTGGCCGCACTGGCGGAGGCGGGGGCCGCAGTCCTGGTGAGCTCGATGGCCACCGACCTGTGGCAGTCCGCCAAGGAGGCGGCGCTCGCGGTCTTCCGCCGCCTGGGCCGCGGCCGGCAGCTCACGGTCGAGGCCCAGCTCGACAACAACGCCGCGATGGTCCAGGAGGCCGTCCGCCCCGAGGAGGTCCGGCAGGCGCTGTTCGCCTTCTGGACCCTCGAGCTGGCGGCCGTCCTGCGCCAGGACCCGGCCGCGCGCGCGGAACTCGTCAGAATGGTCGCCGGGTTCGACGCCGGGCGGCGGGAACCGGCCCTCGAACAGAACAACACGGCCCGCGACTCCGGTTCCGTCTACGCCGTCCAGCACGGCGACCTGCGGGTGTACCCGCAGGCGAACGACCAGACCTGATTCGGGCCCCCGGACCTGGCCCCGGGACCCAACCCCGCTGGGAGTGCGGCCGCGTGGCGGTGTCGCCGCCCGGGCCGCCCACGGGGGTGGCGGCCCGGGCGATGGCCCGCCCGCCTGCGCGGTCAGAACCTGTTTTCAGTCCCTGGGACAGGCCAGCTCGGTACCTTGCCACTGAACTTGAATGCGCGATGTCGGGACTTGGTGCTCGGTGGTGACAGGCCCAGCTCGCGGCTTCCCGGTGTGGCCAGAGCACGAGGAAGATGTTCGCGTGAGCCAAGATCTGCCACCGTTGCCGACGGCTCAGAGGCTGCTGCCGCTATCGGTCGTCTGAGGCTCCTGTCCGGAGGGCATGCGGTAGGTTGCCAGCCATGACTGAGCTTGGACCTGTTGCCTGGGCGCCTGCCCCGATACGGACCGAGCGGCTCGTGCTCCGCGAGCCCGAGGCCCGGGACCGAGCGGCGTTCATCGAGCTATTCGCCTCATCAGAGGTGCGCACCTACCTGGGCGGCCCCCGACCGCGTGATGAGCTCGAGCGTGCGGTGCCTGAGGTGCCCGGGCGGCGCCCCGGCGTGTTCGCGGTCGATCGCGACGGGGCGATGATCGGCATCGTCACGCTTGACCGGCGCGACGCGGAGCGTCCTGGTCACGTCCGTCCGGACGCCGGGGATGCCGAGCTCAGCTACATGTTCCTACCGGAGGCGTGGGGATGCGGGTACGCCGCCGAGGCGTGCGCGGCGGCGCTCGACTGGTTCGCCGGCGCGCTTCCCGGCGAGCCCGTGGTGCTCTGCACCCAGACCGCCAACGACCGCTCGATGCGGCTCGCGGCGAAGCTGGGGTTCACCGAGGTGGAGCGGTTCGAAGAGTACGGCGCCGAGCAGTGGTTCGGCGTGTGGTCCTCGGTCACGCCGTCCGGTTGAGCGCCTCGAAGCGTTCCACGGCCCGCAGCTGGATCCGCTCCCGCGCGGCCCTCTCAGCGTCGGTCAACCCGCCGCCCTGCGCGTATCTCACAGCTCATGGCTACCGGACCCGCCCAGCAGCTGTCAGGCAAACAGCCCCGACATCACGCTTTCAGGTTCAGTAGCTGCCCGGACCCAAGGCTTTCAGCGAGGTCCCGGCAAGGCAGCGCGGGCCGACGCTGGGTGACGACGAGGCGGAAATGCAGCAGGTAGCGGTCCTGCCAGCGTCGGCGGTGAAACGCGGCGCATAGGGGCGAAACGAGACCATGCACTACATCCGGGGCCTGATCGCCGACAGCAAGATCCGCGCCGCCTGACCGAGCCGAGGGCCCGAGGCCGGACGATTCCGCCTCGGGCCCCGCGGTGCGGCGCGTGCTGCCTGGCTGTGCCCGCGCGCTCTTGACGGCTCGTCAGTCGAGCGGAACGGTGGGAGGCGCAAGGACTCGCAACCGGCTTGGCAGGAGGAGCGGTCATGGCACTACGGTTCAGGGGCATCGACCCGGACACGCCCAACGGCGGGTCTCCGACCGTGTGGCTGGAGGACCAGAAGGCGGAGATCGTCATCCAGGGCTGGCTGCCCGACATGGAGATGTACCGCGTGATCAGCGAAACCCAGTGGGTGGAAGGCCACCCCACCGGTGTTCCGGACCACGAAGGCGTCGTCCGGATCCCGGTCCGGATGATCCCGTTCCTGCGAAAGGTGTGCGATGAAGCCGAGCGTTCCGGACTTTGGCGCCCTGCTGAGGAGCGCTGACCGCTCCGCGTGCCACCTGGAGATGCGCGACTCCTACATGGACGACCCGGTGTTCGCCGACTGGCGCGCCGGCCTGCCGGTCGAGCGGCCCGAGGCGTACGACCTGCCCGAGGAGTACACCGCCTGGGCCGCCCTGGTGCGGGAGACGGTCGGCCGCGGGGTGGTGATGCGTCGGGCCCGGATCGTCTCGGAGCCGGTCACCGCCTACATCCGGTGGGAGCACGCGATCACCGAGCGGCACAACGTCGCGCTTGGCGAGCAGGTCCGCTGGCTGCCCAGGTCGAAGGCGTCCGACCTCGCCCTGCCGGGCAATGACCTGTGGCTGGTCGACGAGCGCCTGGTCCTCTTCCACTGGTTCACCGGTGACGGGGAGTGGGCCGGCCACGAGGTCACCGAGGACCCGGCCGTGGTGAAGATGGTGACCGGCGCCTTCGAGGCGGTCTGGGACCGGGCCGTCCCGCACGCGCAGTACGTCGTCTGACCAACCCGTCCACCACCACCCCGTCGGGCAGCCAGCACCATGTCGTCGTCCCCGTCGTCCAGCGTCATCGAGGCCCGCAAAGCGCTCGCCAACCGCCTGGTCGGTCTGCGCAAGGACGCAGGCCTGACAGGCGGCGAACTGTCCGCCCGCTGCGGATGGCACCCGGCGAAGACCTCCAGGATCCAGAGTGGCAAGTCCGCCCCGTCCGAGGACGACCTGCGCGCCTGGTGCACCACCTGCGGCGCCGAGGACCAGGTCCCCGATCTCATCGCCGCCGCCCGAGCTGTCGACTCCATGTACACCGAGTGGCGCCGCATGGAACGCGCCGGGCTGCGCGCCGCGCAGGAGTCCGTCGCCGCCCTCTACCGCCGCACCCACCTGTTCCGCGTATACGCCAGCCGCGTCATGCCCGGCATGGTCCAGACCCCCGAGTACACCACCGCCGTCCTGCGCTCGATCCAGCGCGCCCGCGTCGAGGTCGACGACGTCGCCGACGCCGTGGAGGCCCGCCTGGAACGCCAGCGGATGCTGTTCTCCGGCCGGCACCGCTTCGGCCTGCTCATCGAGGAGTGGGTGCTGCGCGCTGCGGTGTGCGATCCGGAGACGATGGCGGCCCAGCTCGGCCACCTGCTTGCCGTTTCCTCCAGCCCGTTCGTCAGCGTCGGCGTCATCCCGACCAGGCCCGGCCGGCCGTACCTGCCAGTCGAAGACTTCTACCTCTTCGACGAGGCAGAGGTGGCCGTCGAGCTGACCTCCGGCTACCTGAGGATCACCCAGCCGCGCGAGATCGCCGACTACGTGAACACCTTCACCGACCTGGCGTCCATGGCCGTCCACGGGGCCGGGGCCCGTCAGCTGATCACGGCGGCCATAGCCACTCTCGGGTGACTTCGCGCAAGATAGCGCAACCTCGTTGAGGGCCCGGCCGCGCACTCCCTACCGTCGATCCGTCGCCCGCCGTGACGGACCGGACACCCGGGCCCCGGCGGGCGAGTTGGGACCGCTGCGCGGGCCCGCCCCCCGTCGGGTCCGCGCAGCCGTCACCGCCGACGAGAGAGCGGAGTACCGCCGTGGCCGCGCACCCCATGCCCCGCCCGCTAGCCACGGCTGCGGCCGCACCCGGACGTCGCCGGCCGGGTGCGAGGTCCGCGGTGACCGCCGCCGAGACCCCGACACGGCCCCCGGCCGCTGAGTCCGTGAGGCTGCTGTTGCCCTACGAGCCACAGTCCGCCGCCGCGGCGCGACGCCTGGTGCGCACCACGCTGCGCGGGTGGGAGCTGGAGGACCTGGTCGAGGCCGCCGAGCTCGTTGTCAGCGAGCTGGTCGGCAACGCTGCGAAGACCGGCTGCCGGCTGACGATGACGGTCACCGTCGAGCGTGTCACCGACCGGTGCGTGCGGATCAGTGTCCGCGACGGCTCCCGCACCCTGCCTTGCCTGATCGAGGCGGGCCCTGCGGCCGAGTCGGGCCGCGGCCTGGCCTTGGTCAACCACCTGACCGGCGGGCACTGGGGCGCGACGTTGGAGACGTTCGGCAAGACCGTCCATGCGGATCTGCGCACCCGCTCTCCCAGCCCGGCATAGCCCCAGGGCACCCGTGCCCCGGTGCGCCGGGCCGGCCCTCTACTCAGCTCGGGATCCGTCCCAACCAGGCCCGTAGCACCGCTCTCTTCCAGCTCGCCACCGAGATCCCGTCCGCGATCCTCGCCCGCACCCTGGGCATCCACACCGACGTCGCCGTCGCCTGGCAACGTCTCTCCGCGGGCGACTGGGCCACCTACGCGGCCGAGGTCAGCCGCCGCACCAACCGACCTGCCCCAACCTGACGAGGAGAGGCAGCTCAAACCGCTTCTTCGGTTGCTTGTGAAGCATGCTCAGCCCACCTGGGCGAGGCATCGTGTCGGAGCCGCTCAGTACGATCACGCCGCCCCTCCGATCCCCTGGCGACTGCTACTCCCGAGAAAAGGTGCGACCCCATGCCCGACCACCTGCTGACCGTCTTCGCCATGCTGGGACCTGGGGGCCGTCGCTTTGCCGACCCGCAGAGCTGGACACGACTTGAGGCGGAGATCGGAACAGAACTCCCATCAGACTACAAGGAGTTCATCGACGAGTACGCGCCGGTCCGAGTCAACAGCCACCTCTCCTTCGATCATCCGGCTACCGAGCGATGGAACCTCCTGGACGAGATCCGGCAGACCGAGCAGGCCTTCCGTGACGCCGACTGGGACGGCCTTCCGCACCCTGACACCGGGGCCGAGGGAGTCCTGATCCCCGCGCTGTCGACTGACTTCGGCTTCAAGGTCTTCCTCAGCCGTAGCCCGCGGACGCCCGGCTGGAGTGTGGTGGTGCACGACCGGGACGAAGGCGGGTACTGGGAACACGCCATGAGCTTCGCGGAGTGGCTCCACCGGCACCTCATCGGCGAGGAAGTCATCCACCCAAACGGAACGTACATCTATCCCGGACCGGTCAAGCTCGAACACCTCCCCATGAGCCCGGGCGAACGCACTGTCCCCTGGTATGGCCCCGAACGCGGAATGTGACTCCTCGACCACGGCATTCAGACAGTTCCAATAGCCGACGTCACTGCACCGCCGACTGCGGTCACTGCCGTGGAAGGACGTCACCGCGAGGCGCTATGACCGCGAGATGGGCCACGGCCGCAAGGAGACCCGCGTGACCAGAGCCCTCACCATCACCGGCCTCGGCCTGGACTTCCCGCACGCCGTCCAGGCCGTCCGCATCCTGCGACACCGCACCGACCTCAAGACCGGCACGGTGAGCCGCCAGACCATCTACGCGATCACGGACCTGACCTCGCAACAGGCATCACCCCAGCGCCTGGGCCAACTCGCCAGGTCGCAGTGGACCATCGAGAACCGGCTTCACTTCGTCCGCGACACCACCTTCGCCGAGGACGCCTCGAAGATCCGCAGCGGCCACGGACCCGAGAACATGGCGACCCTCCGCAACCTGGCGATCAACACGCTGCGGCAGCACGGATACCGCAACATCGCCGCCGGCCTCCGCCACGTCTCCTACGAGCCCTTCAACAGGCCGCTGGACCTCTTGGGTATCGCCTGACCAGCCGGTCTACATGATCACCGGGACTTTGAAACACCCCTGACCCCCAGTCACCCCGGCCAAACCCCGGATCTGATCACTCTCAAATCAGGTCGGTGGATTCGGGCTCAGGGACTGACCGCTATTCACGAGGGTACAACAAGCCACTTCACCATGATCTTGGCGCGCCGTTCACCACGTTCGACCCGGACGCGCGCGACCAGGAAAAAGAACACTGAATCGCCCTTGGCGAACAGTAGCGCCGAGCCACCGAAAGCCAAACGCCGATCATCAGGCGCCTTGAAATTTCGGGGCCCGAAGCGAAGATGCGCATCGGGCCCCGAACTCAAATTAGGCTACGAGTTTACGAACCGTTCTCGGCATCACGGTGAAAGCGTAAGTGATGCCAAGTACGATGAACAGCCCGACCTGCCAGAATCCCACACCAACGAAGGCCAAGGCGGGCAGTGACAGCAGGCATGCGGCAGCGATGCGGACGTCTTTCCCCCACGCTGCCACTACGGAAAGCAGCATCAGCGACACCAGGCCCGGGGCGTTGATGTAGACAAAAATTGGCAATATAAGCCCGTAGTAATCCTCAGGCCCCAGCCGCGCATAGCCGTCCGCATCGTGGCCGCCGGGTGCAAAGGGTGCCATCAGCAGAAGAAGCAGATATACCGGCGCCGCACAAACAGCCAGATACCGCAGCGTGGCATGAACAAGCCATCCAGGCCACGAAGCTGCTACTTTCTTCAGCATCCGGAGATGCACCTGCCTTCTTCAAAGGTTCGATTGATCTTTGTACCAATCATTGGAGCCGCGTTCATACCCTGGTCAACCGGGTTGTCAGCCATATTGTCCCGTGCGATCAAGGAACTCCTCGGCCACGCCCACATCGGCGTCACCGCCACGGTCTACGCCCACGTCCGGCTCCGCCTCCAGCGCCAAGCCATCGACACCCTCGGCGACGCCCTCCGGGCAACGAAGACCCCTGACGACCCGCCAAGTGCAGAACCCGTCCGCTGACGTTGCCGTCAGCGTTGCCGTCAAGACGCCGCAGGGCCCCACCGAGGAGGATGGTGGGGCCCTGCGCTGCGAGTGCAGCGAACCTATTCTTCGACAGTCAGATGAAGGGCCAAATATTTACATTCCGGAATACGTCGGCAGCCGCTTCGATAGCGACCGCATCAGAATCCGATTTAGAATCACCCCGAAGGCGATCCGCCGTCATATCGGCTAGCTCTTGAGATTTCGCAATAGAGAGCGCCGGCCTCAGCCATCGAATCCACTCGGCAATCATCCGGAGTCGGTACGGGCTGATCTTTCGGCGACCATCCGTCTCCACCGCCGACGTCGAATGAATCAATTTGATGGCAGCCGCAAGCCGGTTGAATGGGAGGTCATGGGCCGAAAGAATCAATCCGAGTTCATCGGCTGGCTCCAATAGAGACCCTTCAATGCCTCCAATCTGGGGCAGAGGATAGCCTGGGACAGCGGTAAGGTCACGCTTTCCCCCACCCGAGTCAATCAAGACGTCAATGCGGGAAGCGGCACCCGGATCATCAACAGAGACGGTGACCCGATGCGCACCTACCGCGCCGAGCCTTGTGTAGTAGCAAGACGATCCCGTGGCATCGGCAACTGAAATGACACCATCGCCCAGCAAGAGGTTTCCGTCGAAGATCACCGCGCCATCGCATGGCCCCAACCTGCTCCAGAGCCGGACTTGTACGAGCCCACTCTGGGCCCTAGCGGCGACCAGAACGTGTTCACCCGAGGCCGCCTGCGGAGCCCCACCGAGTTCCAACTTGCCATCCAGCGGCACTGTCGCGCCAATAGCGACCACCGGATGATTCAAGTAGACGGCGACGCTACCAATGTTCATCTTCCCACCAAGCTTCGAACTGGCGAATTTGACCACGTGCCGGGCCCACCCTAAGGGGAGAGGGCCCGGCACGCAACATCATTCCTCTATGTGATCCGGCAACAGTTTGCGGAGATAATCGGGCGCACTCAGGTATCCAGGCATTCCAGGGAATGTTGGGTCATGATATCCGTGATTCCGCAGAATTTGCTGCCCTCGCTGCACAGCTGTTGCCTGCTCACCGCTACAGACTGGACAATGCGGGTACAGGTCCTGCGATGCACCTGGCCGAGTAAATCCCGTCGACGGCTGGTGGTCGCCGATCATTACCCAAGACGGGTCGGATTCTCCGCATGTGTGACAGGGCAACCCCTGCATTGCCTCACTTTGTGCTGGACTTACCACAGGCCCGGTCGCAGGAACCGATTCCCCGGCGTGAGGGCCAATTTGGAGAGTGTCCGCTTGCCTCTGCGTCAACGTGATATCGCAATTGTGGACCAGGACCGGCGTGGCTCCTGCGAGCACATAGTACGTGTGGAGGTTTGCGACGGTCAGGTTGTGGGCGGTTTGCGGTGCCGTGGTGTAGGTGTGGGTGGCGAGGAGAACGACCAGGCCGTGGCCGGGGGAGTAGAGCTGGTGGCCTGCCTGGAGATCTTGGGCGTTGGTCCAGGTCTTGGTTGTTTCATCCCAGTAGGGGTGGTGGGCGGTCGAGACCAGGGTCTCGGTTGCCTGCGGGGTGGTCTTCTGTCCTGGGGCGGACAGGGTCAGTTCCGTGAACTGGGTGTCGTCGTGACCGATGATTTTGGCGGTGACGGCTTCGGATGAGCTCTCGCCGGTTTGAGGGTCGGTGGCCGTGACTGCGTCGCCTGGCTGGATTTCGCCGATAGGCCTGGCGCTGCCGTCGGCCATTAGAACCGGGGTGTCCGGGGGGAAGCTGTTGCATCCGATTCGTCCCGCGCCATTGATCTCCCTGATGATTCCCTTGGCAACGATGCTTTCAATTTTGGCTCCGCTGACAAGGGTGGCGAGAGATTCGATGGCTCGTACGCAGCTGCCTACTGTCTGGTTTTTGGCGCAGTTCTCGACCTCATCCAGCCCCATTACTTCTTTGGTGGTCTGCCAGATCTTCGACGCAACGTCTTTGATGCTGATTGCGCGCTTGTCCTTGACGTGGCCGTTCTTGAGTACCTGGGTGTAGATGTACTCGCGGTTCACGGAGAGGCCGGTGTCGACTGCCATCTCGTAGTAGCGGTGCTGGGCGTTGACGCTGACGTAGTCGCTGGTTTCTGCGGTGTTGCTGAACGTGATCGTGCCGCCGTGGCAGTCGTAGAGACCGCCGCACTCCTCGGACTTCAACCCGTTCGGATCAGAGCGGTCGACGGGGTTGTTCTCGCTGTAGGCGTAGGCGTTCCACTGTTGTGGGTTGGCCCGGTCGAGGATGGGGTCGGGGCTGATGAATCGGCCGGCGGTGGGCTGGTATTGGCGGGCGCCGAGGTTGGTGAGGTTGGTGGTGTCGTCTTTGGTGCCGCCGACGTAGCCCTTGGTGCCGAGCCAGGTTCCGGGTGCGGGCTGGTTGCCTCGGGGGTTGCCGAAGGGGTCGCTGGTGCGGCGGGTGGTGGCGGAGGTGGCGAGGTCGATGCTGGTGGTGCCGGTGCCGTGGTGGTCGGCGGCCTGGACGACGAAGGTTCCGGCTGCAGTGCCGGCTCCTTGGCGGACGATGGTGAGGCCGCCGGGGATGGGGTAGTAGCGGGCGCCGGTCTGGGTCTTGTTCGTCGTCGCCGTGTTGACGGTGAGTTCGTCGGTTCCGAGGGTGATGGTGTTTCGGCCGGGGTTGCGGCGGATGAGCTGGTTGCCGTCGGCGTCGTAGAGGTAGGTGGTGGTGGTGTTGGGGACGGTCCACTTCTGCCCGGCCGGGACGGTGCTCGTGCAAGTGCTGAGGGCCAGGGCGGTGTTGATGGTGGTGACGTCGCCGGGGACGGCGAGGCACAGGTTGGAGGCGGGGTTGTGGATGGTGCCGTCGGGGCGGGTGTTCCAGGTCTGTGCGGCGGAGTTGTCGCAGGTTTGGAGCTGGACGGCTGATCCTGCGGTGGTGCCCATGGCCTGGACGCACTTGTCGAGGACGGTGAGCTTGCTGTTGGCGACGGTGTAGAGCTGGCTGCTGCTGTTGTTGCAGGTGTTGATCTGCAGGTTGGTGCCGTTGGCGTTGCTGGCGCCGGCGGTGGTGATGCACGTGCCGCCGTTGCCGGTGATCTGGGCGGGGGCGGTGTAGGCGGCGAGCTTGCCTTCGCTGTTCCAGGTCAGGGCGGAGGTGCCGGTGCCGGGGACGCCGGTGCGGATGGCGGTGGTGTTGCCGGCCGCGTCGTACTGGGTGGCGCCGCTGGCGGTCGTGGTGGTGCCGGTCTTGACGGTGGATCCGAGCAGGGCGTGGGCGCCGCCGGTGCCGCCGCCGGTGTTGGCCGCGGTGGTCGGTGTGTTGACCGTTCGGGGGGCCGGGAACTGCTGGGTGGTGGTGACGTCCTTGGCGGGGTCGCCGTACTGGTCGTGCTGGATCAGGGAGGTGCGGTTGCCGGTCAGGTCGTAGGTGTACTCCTGCCAGTAGGGGGTGCTGCCGCCGACGGTGGTCTTCGCCGGGGCCTTCGCGCCGCTGGTGGGTGTGGTGTTGGTGCAAGCTCCCTGGTCGAGGGTCTTGTGTTGGAGCGGGTCGGGGGTGGTGATGGAGCCGGTGTCGCTCCAGGCGGTGGTGAGGCGGCCGAGGTAGTCGTAGGTGAAGCACTGACGGTCGGTCGCGGTGGGGTTGTTGTCGGGGATGTTGGTGATCGAGGTGATCGAGCCGGAGGGGTTGTAGGTGTAGTTGGTCTGCTGGACGGTGCCGAGGGTGGAGGTCTGCTTGTCGAGGAACTGGCCGCGGATGCGGCCGGTGGCCTGGTCGTAGTCGCTGGTGGCGACGACCTGGCTGCCCCACGGGTTGACGGTCGAGCGCAGTGGTCGGCCGTAGGCGTCGTACTCGCTCTGGACGTCGTAGGTGGTGGCGCCGGCGTAGGAGAACATCTGGCCGTAGCTGTTGTTCGAGTACGCGAGTTCCTCGTATGGCAGGCCGCCGGTGGCGGGAAGGGTGAGCTGCCTGGGGCTGCCGGTGAGCGGGTCGTAGGTGGTTGCGGTGGTGTAGGTGTAGGTGCCGGAGTCGAGGCCGGCTTCGGAGCCGGGGATGGTCAGGGTGGTACCGGTGGGCCGGTAGCCGTTGTCGTAGCCGGTGACAGCGGTCGTGTAGGCCTGACTGCCGCTGCTGCTGCCGCCGACGTAGCGGGTGGCTGAGGCGGGCTTGCCCTTCATCACCGTGTCGAAGGTCCACGCGGCGAGCTGTGCGGCGGGTGTGGCCGTGCCCTGGTAGAGGCCGGTCTTCCGTCCGAGCAGGTCGTAGGTGTAGGTGAGGACCTGGCCCTTGGCATCAGTCGAGGTGGACATGCGGGACGCACTGTCGTAGGTGCGGGTCGTCGTTCCGGTGTCCGGGTCGTTGGCGCTGGTCTGGCGTCCGCGCAGGTCGTAGGCGTAGGTCCAGGTGTTGCCCGCGGCGTCGGTCATACCGGCGCTCTGGCCTGCCGGAGTGTAGGTATAGCTGGTGACGGCTGCGTCGGAGACCTGTCCGGTGGCGGTGGCGGTGCGGTACTGCCACGCCTCGGTGGTGCGGCCGCGGGCGTCCGTCAGGATGGTGCTGGGCCAGGCGCCCTGCGGGGGAACGACGTCGGTGCGGCCGGCGTCGGGGTAGGCGGTGGTGGTCTGGTTCTGCAGGACCCCCAGGGACCAGAACGCCGAGGTGACTTTCCGGCCGAGGCCGTCGAAGGTCAGGCGCGTCTGCGCCGGGATGTCGCTGTTCGGGGCGCTGACGAGTGTCGTCGAGGGGCTGGAGGTCTGGTTGTACCAGGCGGCGTTGGATGCCCAGGCCCGGCCCTGGGAGTCGTACTGGGTGTCGGTGATGAGCCGGCCGGTGTAGCCGGGGCCTGCCGGGGAGGACTGGGTCTGACGGGTGCGGGAGAAGCCGTCGAGCAGCGTGACCTGCCGCATGTAGACGGGAGTGGCGCCGTCGAGGGTGAGGGTGGAGGTGGTGGTGGTCGACGGGACGCCGGTGGTGTTCGAGACGTTGTAGCTGAACGTCAGGTTGGCGTTCGGCTTGAGCGCCGGCGTGCGGCCGGGCAACCAGACTGCGGTCAGGCGGCCGAGAGCGTCATAGGTCTCGGTGACCGTCTTGCCGTTGGCATCCTTGACCGTCAGAGGCACGGCCCGCAGGCTGTCGAAGGTGGTGACGGTGTCCCAGGTGCCACTCGCGGCGCCGGGGACCGGGGCCGAGACGGTGATACTGGTAGGCAGTTCACCGGCTGCGGGAGCCGCGTAGGACGTCGTGCTCGTGGCGCCGTTCGGGTGCTGGGCGTCGGTGCTGTTCGGGTCGGTGGCGGAGATGGGCCGGCCGTACGTGTCGAACGCGGTGGTGCTCACGGTCGTGAACACGGGTGCGCCGGTGCTGTCGTAGCGCTCGAGGACCTGCTTGGCCGTCGGGTCGGCAGTCGCGCCGGCCTGCTGGAAGGACTTGCCGTCGTAGAAGACCCGCTCCCTGGCCACGGTGTTGCTTCCCGTAGCCGGGGCGGTGCATGCATCCGTGCCGGAGACGGTGAGGGTCTCGGCGATCAGGTCGGCGCGCTGGGCGTCGGGACCGGTGGCGTAGGCGGCGCGGGTGCACAGATCCGGCAGGCCGTCAGCCTGGTCGAGCGAGGTGATCAGCCGGTTGCCGTGGTTCTCGTCGCCGGTGGTGGTCTTGGTGGTGGACCGCCAGGTGTCGTCGGCCTTGCGAGTGCGGTTGGTGGTGCTGTTGACCGTGGCCGGGTAGCGGGCGACGAGGTCCGGCAGGCCGTTGCCACGGGGCTGGGTCGCCGTGGTTCGCTCCCGGGTCGCGCTGTTGACGACCTGTGCCATGGTCTTGCCGGTGGTCAGGTCGATCGTCTCGGTCTGCAGGACCTGGCCGGAGAGCCATTCGACGTCGGTGACGTTGCGGCCGAGGGCATCGGTGAGAGGGGGGACGGTCCGCTGGGTGCCGTTCTTGCGGACGTCACCGTCCATGCCCGGCCGGTAGGTGGTGACGGTCCGGGTCTTGGGGCCGTCGTTGCCGCTGCCGACCGTGACGGTCACCGTGGAGAACCCGCGGAAGTCGTTCCAGGTGCGGGCCTTGGGGTCGGTGAACTGGCTGTCGTCGCGGTGCCAGGCCGCAGGGCCGTAGTCGTAGCTGGTGGTCTTGGCGGGCGCGCCGGTGGCGAAGTCGTTCTCGGCGAGCGTCCGGACGGTGTAGTGGTTGAACCAGTCGAGGACCGGGTCGGCGCCGGCGACGGATCCCGGCACGACCCAGCGCACCGGGAAGCAGGCGCGGGTGTTGTCGTCCTCGGCGGTCGGCATCACATGGTTGACGCGGGAGCAGTCGCGCTCGTTGTAGTCGACGGTGAGGACACCGCCGGTCTCGTTGCGGATCTGCTGGATGCGCGGCCGGTTCATCCGCGGGGGCGCCGGGACGAGGTCCGATCCGTCGACCCGGTTCGCCAGCATGACCGCCGTGAACGACACCGCGGGCGTGCTGACGTTCGGCGTGGCGGTCTTGCCGGTGCGCTGCACGGAGTCAAGCCACAGGACCCGCTGGCTGAGGGCGTCCTTGGGGTCGCTGGTGACGTCCATGGGATCGAGGAAGGAGTGCTTCAGCTCGTAGGAGTCGACGTCCTGCCAGGCGTTGTTGACCCGCACCTGGGTGGTGACCGAGGTCAGCCGCTTGGTGGTGAAGTACGTCGGGCTCGGAACGGTGCATGTGCCGGTGTCCTTGCACTCCTGGTCCACCGGCACGTCTGGCCAGTTGTTCTTGTTCGCTACCGTGCGGTTCGCCGGGTCGCAGGCGGAGCCGGCGGCGAGGCATCGCTCACTGGTGGCGAAGGCGATCCGGGCCGCGGGCTGGAGTGTGCCCTTCGCCGCGACCTGGTCGCTGAGGCGCTGGCCGTAGTCGATACGCGAAAGCGTGTTCGCTCGGGTGTACGACGTCAGCGTTCCGTTGCCGTTGTTCTGCCCTGCACCGCGGGAGTAGTTGTTCTTCTCCGGTGCCCACGTGTAGGTGATCAGGTTCCCGTGGGCGTCTACGACGTAGTCGAGGGACAGGCGCTGCCACATCTGGCACCACGACGCCTTGCCCTTGGCGGAGTCGTAGCACGGGTCGCCGCTGTTGGGGGCGTAGACCGGCACCGTGGAAGCGGACTGGGTGGCGGGGTCGCTCCTGTCACCGCCGGGCAGGTGGTTGAGCCCGAAGTAGAACACGGTCCCGGAGGCGTCGGTGACCTTGGCGTAGGCGCCGTTGTAGGTGCCGTTGCCGTTGGCGGGATCCGCTCCGAACTCGACCCGGGTGCCGTCGTCGTTCTTCAGCCGCCACACATCGGTGGCCTCGTCGGACGTGGCCGCCGTCGTGGACTCGCGCACCAGCGGCCCGGCGTGTGAGCCCATGGACAGCGTGGCGTTGAAGCCGCCCCAGCACAGGTCACCGGACTTGGTGATGCCGTCCTTGTCGCACGGGGTGTAACTGCGCTCGATGAATCCGGGGTTGAAGTCCCAGCCGTCACCGACCCAGGACGCCTGGGCGTTGGTGGCCGAGGTCTTCCCGTCCACCGACGACGAGTTGTACCCGAGGGACACCAGGGGGTCAGCGCCGCCGAGCGCCCGCGGAACCTCGACGTTGTAGCTGTAGGTGAGCGCGCCGGAAGAGCTGCCCGCGGCCCAGCTTGACGAGTTCGACAGGCTGGTGGCCTGGTAGCTCCCTCCGCCGCCGGAAGCGCCCGTCTCCGCGCCGAGAAGCACGGCTCCGGCGCCGACGGTTGTCGAGGTGCTGGAAAGCGCGGCCTTGACCGCTCCGCCGGCCGCCTGCGCGGGCTGTGCGCCGGTGTGGTCCGCAGGAAGTTCCAGGTCGGCGACCAGGCGCTTCGACGCGGCGTCGTAGGCGGTGGGCACCGGGGTACGGACCAGGCAGGACGGCACCTGCGGTGTGGTCAGCGCGCAGGACGGCATGGTGACCAGGCGGCCGCGAGAGACGAAGTCGCCGACCGTTCCGCTCGCCGAATCCAGTGCCGCGACATCGACGGCGACCTTCACCGCACTCTGCGCGCCGTCGTTTCCGGCGGACGGTGTGCCGCCCGCAGGCGTGGCGACGCTCAGGGAGAGCAGGAGGCCGTTCACCTGGGCGGCGTCTGCGGTCTTCGTATCGGCCTGCACGACCGTGACCGCGTCCGGAACAGAGCCCTGGTCGGATGCGCTGACCCAGACCGGGAGCGTCCCGGCACGTGAGGGTGTGGCCGTCAGGTCCGCCGTCGCGCTCTTCTGCTCGACGGGGGTCCGGGCGGGTGCGGTGTTCGAGGCCGCAGGCACGGGGTAGTGCGGAGCGGTCTCGGCCGGTTTCGGTGCCGCTTCGGCGTTGACCGACGGGGTACGCGGCAGCGGGGTGTTGGGCGGCGACCACACCCGGGAGAAGTCGGGCTCCGCCGCGACGGCCTGGGAGACGACAGGTCCCAGCAGCGATGAGGTCAGGGCCAGCACCACGGTGCAGGCTATGCGCCCGCTCACCGGTGGCGACCCGTTCCTTCTGCGAATTTGCATCGATGGTCCTTTAGCTGACTATGAGTTAACTAAGGCCTGGTAAAGGGCGGGTGGATTCTATGGGAGGGGCTGAAAGTTGACCTCTTCGTATCAAGAACACGGCATGTGACATGCATCACCCCGAGATGGGTGGGTGTGTCTATGCCAGTCAATGCGGATATTTCGGAAAGAAAATCGTTGACGACCCGTCCGATTCCCTGAGACCGTCCGCCTGGCCTCTGCGCGTCCGGCGCCGAGGGTTCAGACCAGGGAAAATGCCATGGGTGCTCCAGGTAGGGATATGACTGACAGTCGACCATCGCTCGAGCGCGCCTCCAGACCGCGATCCACTCGACTCCGCTTCTCGTCACTGGCGGCACTTCTGGCGCTCACGGTGACGCTGCCCGGCCTCGCGTCGCCTCCTGCCGCAGCCGGCTCGGCCGCCGATCCGTGGCAGGCCGCGCAGGAAGCCGTCACCGCCGGGGACGCCAAGCACGCAGGGGAACTGCTGGATCCCCGGCCCGCCGAGCTGGCGCTCGCCGAGGCGAAGAAGACCGGCAAGGACGTCCCGGTGCCGTCGCTGGCGGACGAGTTCAGCACCACGGTCGCCACACCCTCCGGCAGGCTCCGCCAGGAAAGGCACCTGGACGCCCAGCGCGTGAAGCGCGCCGACGGGTCGTGGGCGGCGCTGGACGACACACTGCTCAAGCGGCCCGACGGCAGCCTCGCGCCGGCAGCGGCGAGTGAGGACCTCGTCATCTCGGGTGGCGGCAGCGGCACGCTGGCGACCATGACGACCAAGGACGGCAAGCAATTCGCCGTGGGCTCGCCGTTTCCGGGACCCTTGCCGGCCCCGACCGTGAACGGCAACAGCGCGTTGTATGCGTCCGTGGCACCGGACACGGACCTGAAGGTGACCGCGACCCGGTTCGGTGGCTACAGCACCGTGCTGATCCTTCACACGCCCGCCGCCGCCGCGAACCCGGCGGTGCGCTCGCTCACCTTCCCCACCAGCACCAAGGGGGTGGAACTGTCCACGAACGAGGACGGGAGCCTGAAGGCGGTCAGCGAAGGCAAGGAAGTCTTCACCGCCCCCAAGCCGCAGATGTGGTCGGCCGCGCCCCCGGCGTCCGGGATCCGGCCGGAGGGCACCACGCCGACGCCGGCCCCCACGTCGGTGAAGGCATCGCTCACTACCCAGGCCTCGGCGGCGGCACCCAGTCCGACGAGCACGCCGACTGAGGGCGGCGGCTCCGGCGGCACCCGCCCGTCGCCGGACGCACCGAGTTCGGCAGACGGCCCCGGGGCCGGGGCCACGGTCGCCGATATTCCCGTGACGACCGGAACAGCCACGAACGGCAGCAAGAGCATCGTGCTGTCACCCAGCCCGGACCTCCTGGACGGACCGAACACCAGCTACCCGATCTACGTCGACCCGTCGTGGTCGAATGACGCCCGAGGCAAGAGCCACCACGCCTGGGTACAGTCCGCATACCCGACCGGCAACTTCGACGTCACCGGTCCTACCGGCCCCCACCACCCTGGTGTCGGATACCAGGGCTGGGAAAGCAAATTTGGCATCGAACGGGCACTGTACGAGTTCAACCTGAACGGCTACATGCCCGACACCGCCATCAACTACGCCAACCTGCGCGTCTGGCAGTACGTCTCCGCCGAAGACACGTGCACCACCACGCACCCCGTGAGCGCCTACCGGGCCGGAGCGTTCGACAGCAGCATCTCCTGGGGCACCCACCACATCTTCGAATTCCTCGAAGGCAAGGACGTCCCCGGCAACGGAGGCCGCGGCTGCCCAGGCGGTGTCCCCGTCGACTTCAATGTCACCAGCGCGATGCGCAACGCCCTCGCCGACATCAACACGCCCCTCGCGTTCGCTCTCATCGGCATGGAGGGCACCGGCGACAGGGTGGCGTTCAAGCGTTTCGCCTACGACGCCGTCCTGTCCACCGAGTTCGACCACGTTCCGCTGCAGCCGGGGGACCCCCGTGCCCTGCCGGCCCCGCGAAGTGTCACCCGAGGTGAGGGCGATGCCTGCGGCGACGGGACGGTCTCCTCGTTCCGCTGGGTGACCGACACCACGGTCAACCTGACCTCGGTCGTCAACAGCTACAACCAGGGAATACTCACTGAGTTCGTGAGACTCTGGGACAACGCCGTCGACGGCTCACCCATCGTCAGCCAGGGCTGGTCGGACTACGCCCCCAACGGCAGCCGCGCCTCCTACACCGTCCCCCGCTTCACCCTGCAGGACGGGCATCACTACGGCTGGGCCGCCCAAGGGGACGACAGCTACCTCCGCGGGCCGGAGACGGCCATGTGCCACTTCGCCGTCGACACCACCCCGCCGGTCGCCGCGTTCGGCACCTTCACCAACCCGGACACCCAGTTCCCGCCGTCCGGAAACGGCCAGACCACCAACCTGCGCCTCGGCCAGGAAGGGTCCATCCCCTTCACGGCCTACGACCCCAACCCCTCGGGCAAGCTCGCCTCAGGCGTCGTCTGCGTCCGCTACGGCTACGACCCGCGGCTCGCCAACTACACCCAGAACTGCGCTGCGGCCGGAAGCACCCTGAACGTCACCGAGATCAGGACCAAGCCCACCCACTGGGGCACCAACGTCCTGTACGCCCAGGTTTTCGACGACGCCGCGAACGCCTCGCAGACCATGTCGTACTCCTTCTACGTCCCCTGGGCTCCCGGCACGGTCGCCTTCGGTGACACCACCGGCGATGCGAACCCAGACATCCTCGTTCCCGACAGCGCCGGCAACCTGATCACCCACGGCCGGGCCACCGACCCGGGCAACACCAGCGTCCCCCCGACCGGCACCGCCGCCCCCGCCAGCCAGGCACCCGAAGTCAGCTCCGGCCGGACGTGGAAGGACTTCAAGGTCACCCACCGCGGCTCCCGTGACCCGGGAAAGAACACCGACGACCTGTTCGTCCACCGCGACGGGGGCGACCAGCTCTACTACTACGCCAACTCGGAGTCCGATCCGGGCCGCTTCACCCTGGGCACCGCAGCAACCCTCGACCGTCCCAACTGCTCCGGGAGCGAGGCCAGCTGCCCCGGCTACCACCAGGACGAGCAGTGGAGCTACACCAGCCAGATCACCCCGATCGGCTCGGCCAAGGACACCCGCACCCCCAACCGTGAGGTCAAGGACGCCACCGGCTTCCTCGCCGTGGAAGCCGGAAACCTCTGGTACTACCCGTCCAAGCCCAACCACACCCTGCGCGCGCCGAACCTCGTCGCCGCCGGCGGCTGGGACACCCTCGACCTGATGGTCCCGGGCAACACCCTCGCCGTCGATCCCGCCGGCACCACCCCGGTCACCCCGGCCCTGTGGGCACGCGCCCGCACGACCACGGGCAACCGGACCGGAAGATTTCAAGTCCAGTGAGACAGTCGTGACGCTATGAGGTTTGTGGTGCGGGTTCCCTGCGCTTGGCCGGGTCATTGATCCAGGCCGTCTG
>NZ_JBHVFE010000065.1:0-28099 GCF_042801945.1 Kitasatospora sp. NPDC057542 | reverse complement strand
GGCCCGTATCCGGTCGACCGGATACGGGCTCTTCCGCGTGCTCAGGCGGCCGGCGCCTGGAAGCGGAGCTCCGGCTCCGAATCGGTGCCAGGCACCACGTGGATGTCCAGCTCAGCCTCCGGAGCCACCGCCAGCTTTTCCAGCAGCGGCAAGGTGGGCACGGTACCGGCGCCCTCGATGCACTCGATGTCTTCCTCGGTCATGCCGGCGCGACGAGCCACCTCCGCCTCCGACAGACCCAGCGCGGTGCGGCGATCGTAGAGAGCCTGCCCGAACACCCTGGCATAGCGCATTTCCCGCCGGAACGCAGCCATCTCCGGGCTCTCCTCCACCTGTTCACCCAACAGCTGGCGTGTGCGGCGGGTCTTCCACTGGGAGTGGTTCATCGCAGCTTTCCTTCCGGGACGATCCGGCTGAACTCTTCGTGGGCGGGCTCGTGTTCAGACTCGCAGATCTTCTGGGCCCACAGCGCCCGGGTGACCTGAGCAGTCTCCCTCATCCGCGTCTTGGTGAACACCGTCAACAGAACGATCCGGCGCTCAGGAGCGAGCCAGTAAGTGACTCCCGTGGCCACGCGCCCCAGATCGAAGCGAAGCCCACGCAATGGCCCGCCCAGGTGACGCGAGAGCGGCTCGCCAAGCGTCGTCGGATGATCTGCCAAGTAATCGACGTGATCCTCAACGCTGGCATAGTGCCGCGCCGGAAGCGCGACAAGCCGGTCACGGACCTCAGGTTCGATCTCGACCGTGAAGCGGTCAACTCCCGTGTGCGGCAGCGTGGAGCACGCTGCCGCACACGGCGCAATCGCATGACTACGCGATGCGATCCAGCACGATCGGGTTCGGGGTGAAGGCCGTGCCCGCCGGTGCGACCTCGATGCCGCCGGCGAGGGCCTCGACGGCGTAGTCGAAGCGCTCCGGGGTGTCGGTGTGCAGGGTCAGCAGGGGCCGGCCGGCCACCACGGTGTCGCCGGGCTTGGCGTGCATCTCGACGCCGGCGCCGGCCTGCACCGGGTCCTCCTTGCGGGCGCGGCCGGCGCCCAGGCGCCAGGCGCAGACACCGATCGCGTAGGCGTCCAGCGCGGTGAGCACGCCGGAGGCGGGCGCCGGGATGACGTGCTGCTCGCGGGCGACCGGGAGCGGGGCGTCGACGTCGCCGCCCTGGGCGGCGATCATGCGGCGCCAGTGGTCCATCGCGGAGCCGTCGCGCAGCGCGTCCGCCGGGTCCTTGCCCTGCACGCCGGCCGCGGCGAGCATCTCGCGGGCGAGCGCGAGGGTCAGCTCCACGACGTCGGCCGGGCCGCCGCCGGCGAGCACCTCCAGGGACTCCCGGACCTCCAGCGCGTTGCCCGCGGTGAGGCCGAGCGGGGTGGACATGTCGGTGAGCAGGGCGACGGTGTTGACCCCGGCGGTGGTGCCCAGGCCGACCATGGTGCGGGCGAGTTCGCGGGCGTCGTCCAGGTTCTTCATGAACGCCCCGGAGCCGACCTTGACGTCCAGGACCAGCGCGCCGGTGCCCTCGGCGATCTTCTTCGACATGATCGAGGAGGCGATCAGCGGGATGGCCTCGACGGTGCCGGTGACGTCGCGCAGCGCGTACAGCTTCTTGTCGGCCGGCGCGAGGCCGTCGCCCGCCGCGCAGATCACCGCGCCGGCGCCGCGCAGCACGTCCATCATCTCCTCGTTGGAGAGCAGGGCGCGCCAGCCGGGGATGGACTCCAGCTTGTCCAGGGTGCCGCCGGTGTGGCCGAGGCCGCGGCCGGACAGCTGCGGGACGGCGGCGCCGCAGGCGGCGACCAGCGGGGCGAGCGGCAGGGTGATCTTGTCGCCGACGCCGCCGGTGGAGTGCTTGTCGCTGGTGGGCAGCGGCAGCGAGGAGAAGTCCATCCGGACGCCGGAGCGGATCATGGCGTCGGTCCAGCGGCTGATCTCGCGCGGCTGCATCCCGTTCAGCAGGATCGCCATCGCCAGCGCGGACATCTGCTCGTCGGCGACCTCACCGCGGGTGTAGGCGTCGATGACCCAGTCGATCTGAGCGTCGCTCAGCTCTCCGCGATCGCGCTTGGTCCTGATGACGGAGATGGCGTCCATGCGTGCTCCAAGAGGGGTTTCAAAAGCGAAGAGTGTCGCGAGATGACCGGGTTCCGGCCCACTCGCGACACTCTACGCGCGTAACAAACAGAGAGGCTAGAGCCGCTCCGGCCCGAACGCGTCGGGCAGGACCTCGCTCATCGGCTTCACGCCCGAAGCCAGTTCGATCAGCAGCCCCGGCCCGCCGTGCTCGTACAGCAGCTGGCGGCAGCGCCCGCACGGCATCAGCAGTTCGCCGGCGCCGTCCACGCAGGTGAAGGCGACCAGCCGGCCGCCGCCGGAGGAGTGCAGCGCGGACACCAGCCCGCACTCGGCGCACAGCCCCAGCCCGTACGAGGCGTTCTCGACGTTGCAGCCGGTGACCACCCGGCCGTCGTCCACCAGCGCGGCCGCACCGACCGGGAACCTGCTGTACGGCGCGTACGCGTGGCCCATGGCCTCGCGCGCCGCCGTGCGCAGCAGCTCCCAGTCGATCACGGACGGCGCCGGAGGAACGGGCGCGGTCACTTGCCCTGGCCCTTGCGGTAGATCTGGCCGTCCGCCTTCGGCATCCGCAGTCGTTGCGAGGCCAGCGAGAGCACCACCAGGGTGATCACGTACGGCGTGGCGACGATCAGCGGGCGCTGCACCTCGTCGGTGAACGCGTACCAGCAGAGCAGGCCCGCGGCCGCCGCGACGGTGAGCGCCGTCGAGACGTACTTGCGGCGGTACAGGTGCCAGAGCGCGAGCAGGATCAGCGCGATGCCGACGATCAGGATCAGCACGTGCACCGACTCCGGGTCGCGCAGCTGGAGGCTGTCGGTGAAGCCGAACAGGCCTGCGCCCATGGCGAGGCCGCCGGGCATCCAGTTGCCGAAGATCATCGCGGCGAGGCCGATGAAGCCGCGGCCCGCCGTCTGGCCGTCCTTGTAGAAGTGCGCCGCGACCAGCGAGAGGTACGCACCGCCGAGGCCGGCGAAGGCACCGGAGGCGACGACCGCGAGGTACTTGTACTTGTAGACGTTGACGCCCAGCGACTCGGCGGCGGTGGGGTTCTCACCGCAGGAGCGCAGCCGCAGGCCGAACACCGTGCGCCAGAGCGCGAAGTAGCTGACCACGATCAGCGCACCGGCCAGCAGCACGACCACCGAGATGTTGGTGACCAGGCCGCCGAGCACGCCCGCGACGTCCGAGACGAAGAACCAGTGGTGGCCCTCGATGCCCTTCAGCCCGGAGGACAGGCCGGGGACGGTGATGTACGGCAGCGGGTCCGCCGGCGGGGACTGGTTCTGGCCGGCACCGACCGAGACGTAGTCCTTGTAGTAGATCCGGTTGACGTACGCACAGATGCCGGGGATCAGCAGGTTGATGCCGACGCCGGAGACGATGTGGTCGACGCCGAAGGTGACGGTGACGAGCGCGTGCAGCAGACCGCCGAGCGCGCCGCCGGCCATGCCGGCCAGCAGGCCGACCCACGGGTTGACGAGGTAGCCCGCCCAGGCGCCGCAGAAGGTGCCGGCGACCATCATGCCTTCGAGACCGATGTTGACCACACCGGCCCGCTCGGACCAGAGACCGCCCAGACCGGCCATGCCGATCGGCACGGCGGCGCCGAGCGCGGCGGTGACCTGCCCGGAGGAGGTCAGCGAGTGGTTGCCGGTGGCCATGCCCACGGCGGAGAACAGCACCAGGGCGCCCGCGATCAGCAGCAGCACCACCGGCCAGGACAGCTTGTACTTCTTCGCGGGCGCGCCCGACGCCTTCGGACGGGCAGCGGTGGCCGTGCTCATGCGGACACCTCCTTCTTCTCAGCGGCCGCGGCGGCCTGGGCGGCGAGCTCGGCGCCGACCTTCTGCTGCTGGCGCTTCAGGCCGTAGCGGCGCACCAGCTCGTACGCGACGACGACGCAGATGACGATGGTGCCCTTCATGACGTCGACGATCTCGAAGGGGAACTCGCCGTTCAGGGGCAGCGGCAGCACCGAGCCGGCGGCGTCCAGGAAGGCGAACAGCAGCGCCGCGAAGGCCATGCCGATCGGGCTGTTCCGGCCGAGCAGGGCGATCGAGATGCCCAGGAAGCCCAGGCCGGGCTGGAAGGTCTGGCCGAAGTAGTACGAGTTCTGCAGCAGTTCGGGCAGGCCGATCAGACCGGCGATCGCACCGGAGACGACCATCGAGATGACGACCATCTTCTTGACGTTCACGCCGGAGGCCGTCGCGGCGCTCTCCGAGCGGCCGGTGGCGCGCAGGTCGAAGCCGAAGCGGGTGCGGGTCAGCACGAACTGGAAGACCACGCCGACCACGACGGCGACGATCAGGAAGCCCCAGAGCTTCCCGCCGTCCGTCTCGATCGAGAAGAAGTGGCTGGACTGCGAGACCGGGTTGGTCTGGATCGAGTTGCTGGTGCCGCTGACCTTCGGCGCGAAGATCCCCGGGACGAGCAGCACACCGACGATCGCGGTCGCGATCGAGTTCAGCATGATGGTCGAGATGACCTCGCTGACGCCGCGGTAGACCTTCAGCAGACCGGCGATGCTCGCGTACAGACCGCCGACCAGCATCGCGGTGATGAGCAGCAGCGGGATCTGGATGAACGCCGGCAGGTCGAGCTGGCCGCCGACGAAGGCCGCGAACAGCGCCGCGACCTTGTACTGGCCCTCGACGCCGATGTTGAACAGGTTCATCCGGAACCCGAACGCGGCGGCCGCGGCGGCCAGGTAGTAGGTGGTGGTCCGGTTGAGGATCTTCACCTGGCCGTCCGACTTGGTGGCGTACGTGATCATCACGTTCCACGCGTCGAACGGGTTCTTGCCCGAGGTGGCCAGCAGGACGGAGCAGATCGCGACGGACAGCACGATCGCGAGCACCGGCGCGGCCAGCGCGAGCGTGATCCGCTCACCGCTGAACCGCTGCGCCAGGCCGGGCTTCGCCGCGGCGGGGTTGGGACTGGTCATGGGTTACTCCCCCGCCTGCGGGTCGTCGGCGGTGTCGGTGGGCTGGTGCCCGGCCTCGGCCTCGGTGCCCTCGGCCGCGACGGCCTGCGCCTCGGCGACGGCCTCCGGCTCGGACTCGATGTGGCCGCTGGCGGCACCGGTCATCGCGGTGCCCAGGTCCTCGGCGGTCACGGTGGCCGGGTCGGCGTCGGCGACCAGACGGCCGCGGTAGATGACCCGGATGGTGTCGGAGAGGCCGATCAGCTCGTCCAGGTCGGCGGAGATCAGCAGGACGGCCAGGCCCTCCCGCTGGGCGGAGCGGATGTGCTCCCAGATCTGCGCCTGCGCGCCGACGTCCACGCCGCGGGTGGGGTGGGCGGCGATCAGCAGCTTGGGCTGGTGGCTCATCTCGCGGCCGATGATCAGCTTCTGCTGGTTGCCGCCGGAGAGCGAGGCCGCGGTGACCTCGATGCCGGGGGTGCGGACGTCGTACGCCTCGACGATCCGCCAGGTGTCCTCGCGGGCGGCGGACGGGTCGAGCAGCACGCCCTTGGAGTTGGGCGCCTCGGTGACGTGACCGAGGATGCGGTTCTCCCAGAGCGGGGCCTCCAGCAGCAGGCCGTGCCGGTGGCGGTCCTCGGGGATGTACCCGATGCCGGCCTCGCGGCGGGCCCGGGTCTGGGCACCGGAGAGGTCCTTGCCGTCCAGGGTGACGGTGCCGGCGTTCAGCGGCAGCATGCCCATGATGGCCTCGACCAGCTCGGCCTGGCCGTTGCCCTCGACACCGGCGATGCCGAGGATCTCGCCCTTGTGGATGCGCAGCGAGATGTCGTCCAGGACGACGCGCTCGATGCCCTCGGCGTCGGTCTTGGCGATCCGCAGCGCGTCGACGTCGAGCATCACCGTGTCGGTGACGGTCGACTCGCGGCTCTCCGGGGAGGGCAGCTCGGCGCCGACCATCAGCTCGGCCAGCTGACGGGCCGTGACGGACTTCGGGTCGGCGTCGCCGACCGTGGTGCCGCGCCGGATGACGCTGATCGCGTCGGCCACCGCCAGCACCTCGTGCAGCTTGTGCGAGATGAAGATGACGGTGACGCCCTCGGACTTGAGATCCCGCAGGTTGTCGAACAGCGCGTCGACCTCCTGCGGGACGAGCACGGCCGTGGGCTCGTCGAGGATCAGGATCTTGGCGCCGCGGTACAGCACCTTGAGGATCTCGACGCGCTGGCGGTCGGCGACGCCGAGGTCCTCGACCAGGGCGTCCGGGCGCACGCCCAGGCCGTACTGGTCGGAGATCTCCTTGATCTTCGCCTTCGCCTTGGCGCCGATGCCGTGGATCTTCTCGCCGCCGAGGACGACGTTCTCCCACACCGTGAGGTTGTCGGCGAGCATGAAGTGCTGGTGCACCATGCCGACGCCGCGGGAGATGGCGTCGCCGGGAGTGTTGAACTCGCACAGCTCGCCGTTGATCGCGATGGTGCCCTCGTCCGGCTTCTGCATGCCGTAGAGGATCTTCATCAGCGTCGACTTGCCGGCGCCGTTCTCACCCATCAGGGCGTGCACGGTGCCGGTGCGGACGGTGAGGTTGATGTCGTGGTTGGCCACGACACCCGGGAAGCGCTTGGTGATGCCGCGCAGTTCGACGGCCGGTGTCGCCGTCCCCGCGCTGGGGGTGCCGTCCTTGCGCAGGGGGACGGGGTCGGATGCGGTGATGGCGATCTCCTGGTGGTCTGGAGGCGCGTCGTTGCGCTCGGAGGGCCAAGGGGGAACGTGGGGACGGAACGGGGCCCGGGGGTACGCGTTGAGCGCACCCTGCCGGGCCCCTCCCGTGAACTGTGTCGTCACATCGCGCTGCCGGACAGCCGGCAGGCGCTGCGGCGTCCCGGACGCGCGGTCCTTACTGGACCGGCGCGGTCGGGATGGTGGTGGCGCCGGACGTGATCGCGTCGGTGGCGGCCTTCAGCTTGTCCTGGATGTCGTCGATCTTGCCGCCGGTGGTGGCGAGCGAGACACCCTGGGCCTTCAGGTCGAACAGCTTGATGCCGGTCGGGTTCTGGCCCTGCTTGACCGACTGGATGTACGAGAACACCGCGGTGTCGACGTTCTTGACCATCGAGGTCATGATGGCGCCCTTGTACTTCGCCAGGGCCGGCTGGTTGGCCTGGTCGGAGTCGACACCGATGGCCAGCTTGCCGGCGTTGGCGACGGCCTCGATGGCGCCGTTGCCGGAGGAACCGGCGGCGGTGTAGACGACGTCCGCGCCCTTGTCGAGCTGACCCTGCGCGGCCTCCTTGCCCTTGTCGGGCGAGGTGAAGCCGGTGAAGTCCGGCGGGGTGGTCAGGTAGGTGGTCTCGACCGTGATGTTCGGGTCGACGGACTTCACACCCGCCTTGTAACCGGCCTCGAACTTCTTGATCAGCTCGGTCTGCACACCGCCGATGAAGCCGACGTGCTTGGCCTTCGACTTGTTCGCGGCGGCGACACCGGCCAGGTAGGAGCCCTCCTGCTCGGCGAAGAGCAGCGAGGTCACGTTGGACGGCTGCTCCTTGTCGTTGGAGTCGATGATCGCGAACTTGACGTCCGGGTTGTCCTTGGCGAGCTTGTTGACCGCCGGCTGGTAGACGAAGCCGACCGCGACGATCGTCTTGTAACCCGCGTCGATCAGGTTCTTGAGGCGGGTCTCCTTGTCGGCCTCGGCCTCGCCCGGCTTGGCCTCGGCCTCGGTCACGGAGACGCCCAGCTCGGACTTGGCCTTGTCCAGACCGCGGGCGGCGGAGTCGTTGAACGACTGGTCACCGCGGCCGCCGATGTCGTAGGCCATGCCGACCTTGAGCGAGCCGTCGCCCGAGCCGGCAGAGGAGGAGTCGGTGCTCTTTGCGCCGCAAGCGGCGAGCGAGGCCATGCCCAGGGAACCCGAGAGCACAACCGCGGCGAGCTTCATTGAACGGCGCAAGGGGATATCTCCTTCTACACGCAACCGTTTGGCGTGGTCGGACGCCACCGTAACGCGCGTAGAACACGGTTGTGTTACGAGCCGCTGGCGCATATGGGTTGTTATCAAAACGTGGTCTCGTGTCGTTGTCGACAACGAGCGCCGCAGCCCGTATAGGAGTGTGACCTGCGCGTGGACAGGTTGGCTCAAAGCCCTCTTATCTTGATCGCGCGCATTCAAGTCGAATGGCAGTCATGGCTCTCATACGAAGGACCGCATCCAGCGTAGCCGTTGCCGCCATGGTCGTTGGCCTGGGCCTGGGCATCGGTGGCTCCACCGTGGCGAGTGCGCAGACGACCGGCGTGACCTGCGGTGCCGTCACCTCGACCTCGGACGGCCACACCATCTACGTGACGTGTTACGGAGGCGGCGGCATCTATCGCATCGTCGCGAAGTTCTGCAACACCAGCTCCTGCCAGTGGGTCGCCAGCAACTGGGTCTACGCCGGCCAGGCCGCGACCATCAGCACCGGCGGCTACTACTCCGGCGAGTGGCACCTCGAAGAGGGCTGATCCGGCGCGGCCCCACCGTCGACGGGTGGCGCGGCCCCGGCCGCGCCACCCCCTTCGCTAGAGCGCGTCCGCCTCCAGGGCCAGCGCCGAGAACAGTTCCACGCCGATGCCGATCGCGCGCTCGTCCACGTCGAACCGGCCCTGGTGCAGGTCCCGGACGGTGGCGTCGCCGGGCGCGCGGACGCCGAGCCGGGCCAGGGCGCCCGGTGCGTGTTCCAGGTACCAGGAGAAGTCCTCGCCACCCAGGCTCTGTTCGGTGCCCTCCACCACCTGCGCCCCGTCCCGGCCGAAGCGGGCGTTCATCGCCTCTTCCAGCCGGGCGACCGAGACCGCCTCGTTGACCACCGGCGGCACCCCGCGGTGGTAGTCCAGCGTCCACTTGGCCCGGTAGGTCTCGGCCACCTTGGCGATCAGCTCGTGCAGCAGGTCCGGCGCCTCGCGCCAACCGTCCAGCTCCAGGCAGCGGACGGTGCCCTCCAACTCGGCGTGCTGCGGGATGACGTTGGGCGCGGAGCCGGAGGCGATCCGCCCCCAGACCAGGCTGACGCCCCAGCGCGGGTCCATCCGGCGGGCCAGCGCGCCCGGGAGGTCGGCGGCCATCCGGGCGACCGCGGTGACCAGGTCCGTCGTCAGGTGCGGACGGGCGGTGTGCCCGCCGGGGCCGTCCAGGTGGAGCACCAGGCGGTCGCAGGCCGAGGTGATCGCCCCGACCCGCAGGGCGATCCGGCCGACCTCCACCTTCGGGTCGCAGTGCACCGCGAAGATCCGCCCGACGCCCGCCATCCCGCCGGCCTTGATCACGTCCAGCGCGCCGCCCGGCATGACCTCCTCCGCAGGCTGGAACACCAGCCGGACGGGGCGGCGCAGCTCGCCGGTGCGGACGGCGTCGGCCAGCATCAGGCCGGTGCCGAGCAGCACCGAGGTGTGCACGTCGTGGCCGCAGGCGTGGGCCCGGCCGGGGACGGAGGAGCGGTACGGCACGTCGGTCTTGGCGTCGTCGATCGGCAGCGCGTCGATGTCGGCGCGGAAGGCCAGGAACTCCGCACCCGGGGCGGTGCCGGGCGGGACGATGTCGACGAGCATGCCGGTGCCGCCCGGCAGCACCCGGGGTTCGAGGCCGGCGGCCACCAGCCGGTCGCGCAGCAGCCCGGTGGTTCGGAACTCCTGGCGGCCCAGCTCCGGATGCCGGTGCAGATCACGGCGGAAGGCGATCAGCTCGGGCTCCAGCGCCCGGACCCGGTCGCGCAGTTCGGCGGCGGGACGTGCGAGGGCGAGAGTGGCGCCCGACTGAGCGGGCTCAGGACGGTTCATCTCGCCAATCGTAGGCCTGTTGGGGGGATTTGGCCCGACTTCCGGAAAACTAGTCCCCGGATGGGTGCATACCGGCCGGACAGGTGGGTATGACATCTCGTTTCAGCCGCCTTCCCCGGGTTGCGTGACCTGTGCAACGATCGCCCCGGCCGGTGGTCACGGACGCCACGCTCTCCACCGCACCGGCCCGTTGACGGCCGTTCATCGGAACGTCAGAAGCGCTCCACCGGGGCGTACGTCCCCCAGACCCCGCGCAGCGCGTCGCACACCTCGCCGACGGTGGCCCGGGCGGCCAGCGCCTCCTTCATCGGATACAGCACGTTCCCCGCCCCCTCGGCGGTGCGGCGCAGCGCGTCCAGCGACCGGGTGACGGCGCCGGCGGAGCGCTCGGCCCGCAGCCGGGCCAGCCGCCGCGCCTGCCGCTGTTCGATCGCCGGGTCCACCCGCAGCGGCCGGTACGGCTCCTCCGTGTCCGACCGGAAGCGGTTGACGCCGACCACCGTCCGCGCGCCGGAGTCGGTCTCCTGCTGGAGCCGGTAGGCGGTGCGCTCGATCTCGCCCTTCTGGTAGCCGCGTTCGATCGCCGCCACCGCGCCGCCCTGCTCCTCGATCCGGTCCATCAGCGCCTGCGCGGCGGCCTCCACCTCGTCGGTGAGCGACTCGACGGCGTAGGAGCCGGCGAACGGGTCGACGGTGGCGGTCACGTCGGTCTCGTACGCGAGCACCTGCTGGGTGCGCAGGGCGAGCCGGGCGGCCTTCTCGGTGGGCAGCGCGATCGCCTCGTCGAAACTGTTGGTGTGCAGCGACTGGGTGCCGCCGAGCACCGCGGCGAGCGCCTGTACGGTGACCCGGGCCAGGTTGACCTCGGGCTGCTGGGCGGTGAGCTGCACTCCCGCGGTCTGGGTGTGGAAGCGCAGCATCTGCGAGCGCTGGTCCCGGGCGCCGAATCCGTCCCGCATGACTCCGGCCCAGATCCTGCGCGCGGCACGGAACTTGGCCACTTCCTCCAGCAGGGTCGTGCGGGCCACGAAGAAGAACGAGAGCCGGGGGGCGAAGTCGTCCACGGCCATCCCGGCAGCGAGCGCGGTGCGGACGTAGGCGATGCCGTTGGCCAGCGTGAAGGCGATCTCCTGTACGGGGTCGGCCCCGGCCTCGGCCATGTGGTAGCCGGAGATGGAGATGGTGTTCCAGCGCGGGATCTCGGCCCGGCAGTACCGGAACACGTCGGCGGCCAGCCGCAGCGAGGGCTGCGGCGGGAAGATGTAGGTGCCGCGGGCGATGTACTCCTTCAGCACGTCGTTCTGGACCGTGCCGGTGAGCGCACCCGGCGCCACCCCCTGGGCCTCGGCGACCAGCTGGTAGAGGAGCAGGAGCAGGGCGGCGGGCGCGTTGATGGTCATCGAGGTGGACACCTCGCCGAGCGGGATGCCCTCGAACAGCACGGCCATGTCCTCGACGCTGTCCACGGCGACGCCCACCTTGCCGACCTCCCCGGCGGCGAGCGGCGCGTCCGAGTCGTAGCCCATCTGGGTGGGTAGGTCGAAGGCGACCGAGAGGCCGGTGCCGCCGCCCGCGATCAGCTGCCGGTAGCGGGCGTTGGACTCGGCGGCGGTGCCGAAGCCCGCGTACTGGCGCATCGTCCAGGGGCGGCCGGTGTACATCGTCGGGTAGACGCCCCGGGTGTAGGGGTACGCCCCCGGCCGGCCCAGCCGGGCGCCGGCGTCCCAGCCGGCCAGGGACTCGGGGCCGTAGAGCGGCTCGATCTCGAAGCCCGACTCGGCTCGGCGCGGCTCGGTTGCCATGGGGTCCTCCGGAGCTGGGGATCGGGGTCCTCGCAATGTAGGACGCGACCGGCCCGCCGGGGCGGCGACGCGGTTGAGATGATCGAGTGAACGACCGACCGACGAGCCCCAGGGAGTGGCAATGACCGAGCAGAAGGTGGCCGTGGTCACCGGTGCCAGCAGCGGAATCGGCGCGGCGACCGCCCGCCGGCTGGCCGCCGAGGGCTTCGACGTGGTGCTGGCCGCCCGCCGCACCGACCGCATCGAGGAACTGGCCAAGGAGATCGCCGAGCGGGGCGGTTCGGCCCGCGCGGTCACCCTGGACGTCACCGACCGGGCCGCGGTGGACGCCTTCGCGGCCGCGATCGGCCGGGTGGACGTCCTGGTGAACAACGCGGGCGGCGCGATCGGCGCCGAGACCGTCGAGCACGGCGACCCGGCCGACTGGCGGGCCATGTACGAGGTGAACGTGCTCGGCGTGCTGCACGTGACGCAGGCGCTGCTGCCGGCCCTGCGGGCCACCGGCGACGGCACGGTGCTGGTGCTCTCCTCGACCGCCGCGCTGGCCGCGTACGAGGGCGGCGGCGGGTACGTCGCCGCCAAGCACGCCGCGCACACCATCGCCGCCACGCTGCGGTTGGAGCTGTGCGGGGAGCCGATCCGGGTGATCGAGATCGCGCCCGGCATGGTGAAGTCCGAGGGCTTCGCGATCACCCGCTTCCGTGGCGACGAGGAGAAGGCCGCCGCGGTGTACGCGGGCGTGGCCGAACCGCTCACCTCGGAGGACATCGCGGACACCGTGGCCTGGGCGGTCACCCGGCCCTCGCACGTGAACATCGACCTGCTGGTGGTCCGCCCCCGGGCGCAGGCCGCCAACCACAAGGTCCACCGCGGCTGAGCCGGGCCCGGCGGGCGGCCCCGGACGGGGGCCAAGATCGAACACGTCACCCCCCGGTGGTACACACGTGCGATGAGAACCTTCCGGGCCGCCCGCCCACGGGTCCTGCTGACCGCGGTGGCGGCAGGCACCCTGCTGCTCACCTCAGCCTGCGACGACGCCGCCAAGCCGGCCCAGGGCCAGGCCGCCGGCAGCACCGCACCCGCCGCCGCGGCCCCCGCCGCCATCCCGACGCCGACGCCCAAGCCCACCGGCGAGGCCGACCCGGCGCTCAAGCCCTTCTACGGCCAGCAGATCGCCTGGCCGACTGCCCGGCCGACCCGCAGGCCCAGAAGGCCAAGATCGACATATCCGGAATGCAGTGCGGCAAGCTGCACGTCCCGCTCGACTACGCCAACCCCGCCACCGACGCGCTCGACGTCGCGCTGATCAAGTACCCGGCCGCCAAGCCGGACCAGCGGCTCGGCTCGCTGATGGTCAACCCCGGCGGTCCCGGCGAGTCCGGCGTCGGGATGGTCAAGTACGGAGCCAAGCAGTTCGCCGGCACCCTGCACGACCGCTTCGACGTGATCGGCTTCGACCCCCGCGGCACCGGCGACAGCTCCCCGGTCGTCTGTTACGACGACAAGCAGCACGACGCCGTCAACCAGATGGACGCCCCGCTCGACCCGGCCGTCCGCAAGGCCGAGCGCGCCAAGCTGTCCGCCGAGCACGCCGCCACCTGCCAGGCCAAGTCCGGCAGGCTGCTGCCCTTCGTCGGCACCCGCAACACCGCCCGCGACCTGGACGTGCTGCGCGCCGCGGTCGGCGACAAGCAGCTCAACTACCTCGGTGTCTCCTACGGGACGTACCTCGGCGCGCTCTACGCCGAGGAGTTCCCGAAGAACACCGGCCGGCTGATCCTGGACGGCGCGGTCGACCCCGGCCAGGACCGGCTGGACCACGGGGTCGACCAGCAGATCGGCTTCGAGAAGTCCTTCGAGCGCTTCGCCGTCGACTGCGTGGAGAACCACGCCGACCAGTGCCCGCTCGGCAAGGACGAGGCCAAGGCCGCCAAGAAGGCCGCCGACTTCCTCGACGGGCTGTACGACCACCCGCTGACCACCAAGGACGGCCGCAAGCTCGGCCGCGACCAGGCCTGGACGGGCACCATCTCGCTGCTCTACGGCGACGAGAAGACCTCCTGGGAGTACCTGCGCGCCGCCCTCGGCTGGGCGATGGTGCGCAACAAGGGCGACTACCTGCTGGCCTTCGCCGACGACTACAACGGCCGGGACGAGAACGGCCACTACAGCCCGCTGGACGAGGCCAACGCCGCGATCGGCTGCGCCGACGCCGCCCGCCCCGCAGCCACCCCCGAGCACGCCAAGGCCGCCGTGGACCGGCTGCTCGCCGAGGCACCGCTGCTGTCCAAGGGCGTCACGGTGGACGACTACACCGAGCCCGGCTGCGCCGACTGGCCGTTCAAGACGCAGGAGAAGCCGCACACCGTCCGGGCCGAGGGCAGCGCGCCGATCCTGGTGGTCGGCACCACCGGCGACCCGGCCACTCCGTACGCCTCGGCCGAGACGCTGGCCAAGGGCTTCGCCAACGCCACCCTGCTCACCCGGGTCGGCGAGGGCCACGGCGCCTTCGGCAAGGGCAACACCTGCATCGACCGGGCCATGGAGGCCTACCTGGCCGAGGGCACGATGCCGGCCCCGGGCACCCGCTGCACCTGAGCCCCCGGCCGGGACGACCTGGATGTTCGGCGGACGGCAGCGCCGAACATCCAGGAGGAGGCGGGGAGCTCGCTGACGCGAAAGTGTCAACGTCACAACTTGATAGCTCGTCCGGATGAATTCGGCGCGCGGCCTCCCCAACTGGTGACCGCTCAACTACCTTTGAAGCGCTGCCCGACCGGCGCCCACGCGCCCCTCCGCAGCCCTTATTCCACCTGCTCACCACCCCACTTCACCGGCACCTTCCCGCCCTCACGAGGAGGACCCGCTGGCCAGCGACATCCCGTCACAGCGGCTCGACGCCAGAACAGAGCCGACCCTCCTCGGGTTGCACCGCTTCAACGAAGCCGACGCCGGCGCCGCCGAGGAGGCCCTGCTGGCCTGCTGCGGCAGCCACCGCTGGGCCCTGCGCCTCACCGCGCACCGGCCCTACCCCGACATCGAGTCCCTGCTGGCCGCCGCCAGCGAGGCCTCCTACGACCTCCGCCCGGCCGACCTCACCGAGGCACTGGCGGACGAGGGCTGGATGCCGCAGCCACTGCTCGGCATGCGGGCCCCCGGCAGCCAGGCCGCGCACACCGCACTGCGGGCGGCGCACGCCGCGTACGAGGCCCGGTTCGGCCACGTCTTCGTGGTCTGCCTGGAACGGGTCGCCCCGGAGGAGATGCTCGACACCGTGCTCTCCTCCATCCGCACCCGCCTCGCCAACGACCCGGACGAGGAGCGGCTGATCGCGGCCGACGAGCTCCGCCGGATCGCCCTCACCCGCCTGGAACACCTCGTCGCCACCCAGTCGGAGGCCGCGGCACGCTGAGCCCCCATCGCGCCACCTTCATCCGTCCGGGTGACTCCACCCGTGAATCCACCCGGACGAGTGAGGCCGGACCGCCACTGAACCCGAACCACCGCGTGAACCGGAACCGCCGCGCCCCGCACCCTCCGGTGCGGGGCGCAAGCATGCCGTCACGCACCGTGACGACAGCCGGTTTGGTTCCCGCTCCGCTAGGCCAGAAGTGCCTGATTGATCACACCTGGGGCCCCCGGAGGCGGTTCACGACAAGGCGTCGATAGGATGCTGGCGGCCGGTGGACCGTACCCGGCCGGGCTGACCGACACCGAAGCCGGCCGAGCCCCCAATCGCTTCCGGAGGGTTTTTCCGTGCCGGCTGGAACGCTGTACCGCGGCCGGGAAGGCATGTGGAGCTGGGTGGCTCATCGAGTCACCGGCGTCCTCATCTTCTTCTTCCTGTTCGCCCACGTCCTGGACACCGCCCTCGTGCGAGTGTCGCCGGAGTCCTACGACACCGTCATCCAGACGTACAAGACTCCGCTCGTGAACCTGATGGAGTACGGCCTGGTGGCCGCCATCCTGTTCCACGCCCTGAACGGCCTGCGCGTCGTCGCAGTGGACTTCTGGTCCAAGGGCCCGAAGTACCAGAAGCAGATGCTCTGGAGCGTCGTCGGCGTCTGGGTCCTCCTGATGGCCGGTTCCTTCTACGGGATCCTCCAGCACACGCTGATCTCCTGGTTCGGGAAGTGAGCCGAGACATGTCCACGGAAATCTCCGACGCCATCGTCGTCCCCTCCAAGCAGGTGCACACCGGCAAGGGACTGGGCACCGGCAACCCGGCCGACGCGTTCGTCATCGAGCCGCCGCGCAAGCGGACCAAGAAGACCCCGCGCCGCACCCGCACCAACTTCGAGATGCTGGCCTGGCTCTTCATGCGCCTGTCCGGTGTCGTTCTGGTCGTCCTGATCCTCGGTCACCTGCTGATCATGCTGGTGCTCGACGGCGGCGTCTCCAAGATCGGCTTCGCCTTCGTGGCCGGCCGCTGGGCCTCGCCGTTCTGGCAGGGCTGGGACCTCCTGATGCTCTGGCTCGCCATGCTGCACGGCGCCAACGGCATGCGTCAGGTCATCAACGACTACGCCGAGAAGGACTCGACCCGGCTCTGGCTCAAGGGACTCATGGGTACCGCCACGGTCTTCACCGTGCTGCTCGGCACCCTGGTGATCTTCACCTTCGACCCCAACATCTGAGCCGCGAGCACCATCGACCATCGGCAGAGGCCAGAGGCGAGTTAACCCCCCATGCAGATTCACCAGTACGACACCGTCATCGTCGGCGCCGGCGGCGCCGGCATGCGCGCGGCCATCGAGTCGACGCAGCGCAGCCGCACCGCCGTCCTGACCAAGCTCTACCCGACCCGGTCCCACACCGGCGCGGCCCAGGGCGGCATGTGCGCCGCCCTCGCCAACGTCGAGGAGGACAACTGGGAGTGGCACACCTTCGACACGGTCAAGGGTGGTGACTACCTGGTCGACCAGGACGCCGCCGAGATCATGTGCAAGGAGGCCATCGACGCCGTCCTCGACCTGGAGAAGATGGGTCTGCCCTTCTCCCGCACCGAGCAGGGCCGGATCGACCAGCGCCGCTTCGGCGGTCACTCCCGCAACCACGGCGAGGCCCCGGTCCGCCGCTCGTGCTACGCGGCCGACCGCACCGGCCACATGATCCTCCAGACGCTGTTCCAGAACTGCGTCAAGCACGGCGTCGAGTTCTTCAACGAGTTCTACGTCCTCGACCTGCTGATCAACGACGGCAAGACGGCCGGCGTCGTCGCCTACGAGCTGGCCACCGGCGAGATCCACGTCTTCCAGGCCAAGTCGGTCGTGTTCGCCTCCGGCGGCACCGGCAAGTTCTTCAAGGTCTCCTCCAACGCCCACACCCTCACCGGTGACGGCCAGGCCCTGGTCTACCGCCGCGGCCTGCCGCTGGAGGACATGGAGTTCTTCCAGTTCCACCCGACGGGCATCTGGCGCATGGGCATCCTGCTCACCGAGGGCGCCCGCGGCGAGGGCGGCATCCTGCGCAACAAGGACGGCGAGCGCTTCATGGAGCGCTACGCCCCCGTCATGAAGGACCTCGCGTCCCGTGACGTCTGCTCCCGCGCGATCTACACCGAGATCCGCGAGGGTCGCGGCTGCGGTCCGGACGGCGACCACGTCTACCTGGACCTGACCCACCTGCCGCCGGAGCAGCTGGACGCCAAGCTCCCGGACATCACCGAGTTCGCGCGCACCTACCTCGGCATCGAGCCCTACACGGACCCGATCCCGATCCAGCCCACCGCGCACTACGCCATGGGCGGCATCCCGACCAACGTCGAGGGTGAGGTCCTGCGCAACAACACCGACATCGTCCCGGGCCTGTACGCGGCCGGCGAGGTCGCCTGCGTGTCCGTGCACGGCGCCAACCGCCTGGGCACCAACTCGCTGCTGGACATCAACGTGTTCGGCCGTCGCGCGGGCATCGCCGCCGCCGACTACGCCAACGCGAACGAGTTCGTCGAGCTGCCCGAGAACCCGGCCGAGAAGGTCCAGGCCCTGGTCGACGGCCTGCGCGAGGGCACCGGCACCGAGTCCGTGGGGCAGATCCGCAAGGAGCTGCAGGAGACCATGGACGCCAACGCCATGGTGTACCGCACCGGCGCCACCCTGAAGCAGGCGGTCGAGGACATCGCCGCGCTGAAGGAGCGCTACAAGAACGTCTCCATCCAGGACAAGGGCTTCCGCTACAACACGGACCTCCTGGAGGCCGTCGAGCTGGGCAACCTGCTCGACCTGGCCGAGGTGCTGGCCGTCTCCGCGCTGGCCCGCGAGGAGTCTCGCGGCGGCCACTACCGCGAGGACTTCCCGACCCGTGACGACGTGAAGTTCATGCAGCACACCATGGCGTACCAGGAGGTTGCCGCCGACGGCACCACCTCCATCCGCCTCGACTACAAGCCGGTCGTCACGACCCGCTACCAGCCGATGGAGCGTAAGTACTGATGAGCACTCCGACCGTGGAGAAGCACTCGGCCGCTCTGGACGCGGTCGAAGCCGGTGCCGTCCAGCCGATCACCGTCACCTTCCGGATCCGCCGGTTCAACCCGGAGGAGCACCCGGACCCGGTGTGGGTCGACTACCAGCTGACGATGGACCCGAAGGAGCGCGTCCTGGACGCGCTCAACAAGATCAAGTGGGAGCAGGACGGCACCCTCACCTACCGCCGTTCCTGCGCGCACGGCATCTGCGGCTCCGACGCCATGCGGATCAACGGCCGCAACCGGCTGGCGTGCAAGACCCTGATCAAGGACGTCAACCCGGAGAAGCCGATCACGATCGAGGCCATCAAGGGCCTGACGGTCCTCAAGGACCTGGTCGTGGACATGGACCCGTTCTTCCAGGCGTACAAGGACGTCATGCCGTTCCTCATCACCAAGGGGAACGAGCCGACCCGCGAGCGGCTGCAGTCCGCCGAGGACCGCGAGCGCTTCGACGACACCACCAAGTGCATCCTGTGCGCCGCGTGCACGTCGTCCTGCCCGGTGTTCTGGAACGACGGCCAGTACTTCGGCCCGGCCGCCATCGTCAACGCGCACCGCTTCATCTTCGACTCGCGCGACGAGGGCGCCGAGCAGCGCCTGGAGATCCTCAACGACCGTGAGGGCGTGTGGCGCTGCCGCACCACCTTCAACTGCTCCGAGGCCTGCCCGCGTGGCATCGAGGTCACCAAGGCGATCCAGGAAGTGAAGCGGGCGCTGGTCACCCGCCGCTTCTGATCGTCTGATCCCTGTCCGACAGGCCGAAGGCCCCGCCCGATCGCTCGGGCGGGGCCTTCGTGTTTGCCGGGGTCAGCGCAGGGCGCCGAGGTCCCTCGGGGCGGACCAGCCGCTGAAGGTCACCAGGTGGCGGTCGGCGGTGACGGCCCACAGGTCGGGCTTGCCGTCCCCGTCACCGTCGCCCGCGCTGTCGAGCGTCGGGTACGCGGCGGTGGTGAAGCCGGTGGCGACGACGTTCGCCGAGGGGTCGGCGAGGGCGGAGAAGTCCAGCAGGCCGTTGGCCTGCTTGACGATCGGGTAGGCGTGCAGAACGCCGGTGGCCCGGTCACGCGCCCACAGGGTGAGGTTGCCCGAGGCGTCCGCGCCGGGGGCGATCAGGTCGTAGCCGCTCCAGTCGCCGGTGGTGGCGACGGGCTGGGCGCTGGAGTACCGGAGCAGGCCGTCGTAGTAGGCGTAGAGCTTGCCGTGCTCGACCGAGACGAGGACCGGCCAGGACGCCTGGGCCGTAGGCTTGCGGCTGCCGAGCGCGACGAGCCGGTCGGAGCCGGACCAGTCCTCGGTGTAGCCCTCGGGGCAGGGGATCGTCGCCGCGGTGGCGTCGACGCAGCGGGTGGGCTTGTCCACCAGGCTCGGGTAGGACTGGCCGAAGTCGCCCTGGTACCGGTTGTTGTAGGCGTACAGGAAGCCCGGGTTGCCCTTGGGATGCACCAGCAGGTCGTCGCCGGGGGCATGGCCGTTGATCCAGCCGCGGTGCAGCACCTCGTCGTCCTGCCAGCCGGCGCGGAGCGGGGCGAGCACGGCCGGGACGGTCGAGCTCGGGGTGGTGTCGGTCGCGGCGGCGCTGATGATCTGGAGGTTGCCCTGGGCGTCCGGGACCAGGATGTCCGGCACTCCGTCGCCGTCCACGTCGCCCGGGACCATCGGCTTGGGGCGCGGGTCCCACGGGGCGTAGAAGGTGTAGGTGGCCGGCTGGCTGAGGTTGCCGGCGTTGTCCATGGCCTGGACGGTCAGGATGTTGGTGCCCCAGTCCCTGGGCTTCAGGGTGAGCTGGGCGGTGCCGTCGGCGCCCGCCTTGACGGTGTGTCCGGAGGCGCAGTCCCAGCCGACGCTCAGCGAGCCGTCCAGCACGTACTGGTAGCAGGCCACACCGGAGGCCTCGCCACCCGCCGGGGCGGCGTCGAGGCCCTTGAGGGTGAAGACACCGTTCTCACCGGCGTACTTGCCGGGGGTCGTGCCGGAGCCGCTCTCCGGGAAGTCGGTGGAGGAGACGGACAGGCCCGGGTGGGTCAGGTCGACCCGGAAGTGGCAGGTCGGGGTGGGCTTGCCACTGCCCGGGGAGTACTCGGGCCAGGCCTGCCAGGAGTAGGAGTGGCCGTCCGCCAGAGCGGAGGTGGCCAGCTTGGCGGCGCCGCCGGTGACGTCGGCGGTGGTGTCGACGATCTTGTCGTGCTCCGGGGTCGAGTCGTCCCAGAGCTTGAAGCGCACCTGCGGGGAGGTCGCCGAGACGGTCAGCACCGGGTTCGCGACCTCCAGCCAGCCGGGGGCGGTGGTGTCGTCGCAGGCGTCGGTGCGCAGTCCGGTGGAGGTGAAGCCCGGCGCGGGCACTGCCTTGGGGTCGGTGACCGCGTCCCCCGGTACGGCGGCGGCGCCGGGCGCCGCGAGCAGCCCCGCCGCGAGCACCACCACGGTCGCCCCGCCGAGTCTGCGGGCATGCCGAAGTGTCATGAATCCCCACCCCTAATGATCAGCCGCTCGGCCGAGTGCCGAAGCCGTGAGGATCTTGCCAGTGGGGACCGACAGCGGCAACGGTGATTTCTCAGTCGGTGACCGGGGCGCGGCGGGTGGCGCGCAGGCCGCGCAGGCCGATGCTGCCGACGGCGATGCCGAGGACGAAGGAGGTGACGGCGAGCAGGAGGTGGATCCAGAAGAAGGCGGTGGGCTGGGAGTGGTCGCCGTTGGTGAAGGCCTGGCCGCCGGAGTCCTTCCAGAGGTTCTTCACGAAGGTCGTCCAGATGATGATCGACCAGACCCCGAAGGCGGTCAGGAACCAGGAGGTGCGGCGGCTGAGCTTCATGGGGGTCCTCGGCGTGTGAAGGCGGTGTGCATCCCCAGTATGCGCGGGCCGCCGATCGGCGTACGGCGGGCCCCTCCTGCGGAGGACGGTCCCCCGGGAGCGGGCGCCGGAAGCCGGGAGTGGGTACGGTCTGCTGGTGCCCACACCCCGTCATACGTTCGGTCGCCTGTGCGTCGCGGTCACCGCGGCCCTGCCGGTCCTGCTCGCCGCCCCGGCGGGCGCGGCCCCGCAGCAGCCGCCCCCGTCGGCCGCGATCGGCGGCGAGCGGCTCGGGCTCCCCGGGGTGCAGGTCGCCCCGATGGCGGGCGCCCCGCCACTGCCCGCCAACCTCACGGGCCAGTCCTGGATAGTCTCCGACGCGACGTCGGGCGAGGTGCTGGCGGCCAGCAATCCGCACCTGCGGCTGCCCCCGGCGAGCACCCTGAAGATCCTCTTCGCGGACACCGTGCTGCCCAAGTTCGACCGCAACACGGTGCACCGGGTGGCCGACGAGGAGATCCAGGGGATCGGTCCCGGCAGCAGCCTGGTCGGCATCAAGGAGAACCTGGACTACCGGGTCGAGGACCTGTGGCGCGGGGTGTTCCTGAGCTCCGGCAACGACGCGGTGCACGTCCTGGCGCACATGAACGGCGGCGTCCGGCAGACCGTCGCCGAGATGCAGGCGCGCGCCGACGCGCTCCAGGCGTGGGACACCAAGGTGATCTCCCCGGACGGCTACGACATGGACGGCCAGGTCTCCTCGGCCTACGACCTGTCGCTGTTCGCCCGGGCCGGCCTGCGCAACGCGGACTTCCGGATGTACTGCGCCACCCGGGACGCGATGTTCCCGGGCGCCATCGACAAGAACACCGGCCAGCGCGGCAGCTTCGGGATCGCCAACACCGACCGGCTGCTGGGCAAGTACCCGGGCCTGATCGGTGTGAAGAACGGCACCACCACCAACGCCGGATCGACCTTCGTCGGCGCCGCCCAGCGCGGTGGCCGGACCCTGCTGGTGACGGTGATGCACCCGGTCAGCTACCAGAAGGTGTACGACGAGACGGCCGCCCTGCTGGACTGGGGCTTCGCCGCAGCCGACAAGGTCCAGCCGGTGGGCAGGCTGGTCGACGAGATCCCGCCGGCCGGCGCCGAGCCGACCGGCCAGGCCACCGCAGCCGCCGAGCCGACCGGCCAGGCCGGCGGCGCCGACGGCACGCCCGTGCCGCCGCCGCACCCCTCGGCTGCCGCGGCCGCACCGGCACCCCCCGCCGCGGCCGCACCGGCGCCCCCCGCGGCGGGCGGGCGCGACGGGCTCGCCATCGGCGGCTGGTCGACCGTGGTGCTGGCCGGGGTCGCGCTCGGGTACGCCGCGGTGGTGCTGCTGCGGCGCCGCTCCGCCGACTGATCCGCCGACCGGTGGCAGGGCCCGGCCTCAGTCGTGGGGCCGGGCCCGCCCCTTCCCCTTCTCCTCGGCCCGGGCGGCCCGCTCCGCCACGGCCGCCTGCGCCGCGGCGTCCGCCGCCTCCGCCTTGTCGGCCGCCTCCAGCAGCGCCCGACCGTGCACCCTGGTCCGCTCCCGGGCGGCCACCGGGTCGGCCGTCGCCGTCCAGGCGACGCAGTACATCAGCAGCCGGGAGACGAAGTTGATCCACAGCAGCAGCGCCACCGGCGTCGCGAACGCCCCGTACAGGCTCCGTCCGGCGACCGAGCCCAGGTAGGAGGCGAGCAGGAGCTTCAGCAGCTCGAAGCCGACCGCGCCGATCAGCGCGCCCCGCACGAGGTCCCGGCGGCGCTGGTCGGTGATCCCGGGGAAGGGCGCCAGCAGGTAGGCGAAGAGCAGCATGTCGCACGCTATGGCGATCAGCACACCGACCGCGGTCAGCAGGTAGCCGTTGCCCAGGCCGATCGCCTCGGCGGTCCGGCCGGCGAGCGTGGTCCCGGCGGCGGAGGCGGCCAGCGAGAACAGCGACACCAGGCCGAGGCCGGCCAGCACCGCCACGTCCCAGGCCTTGCGCAGCACCGGGTTGCCCTCCTCGTGGGGCAGCTGCCACAGGTCCCGGATCGAGGTGCGCATGGTGTCCACCCAACCGAGGCCGGAGAGCAGCAGCAGCGCCATGCCGACCAGCCCGACGGTGCCCGCGTTGGACACCAGGGCGGGCAGGTTGAGCGCGTCCGAGAACCCCGGCAGCTGGTCGGCGATGTGCTCCTGCAGGTCGTGCACCTGGCTGTCGCTCAGCGTCGCGGCGGCGACCGCCAGGCCCACCGTGAGCAGCGGGAAGAGGGCGAGGAAGCCGAAGAAGGTGACGGCACCGGCCAGCCGGTTGCCCCGGGCGGCGGAGAAGTACTCGTACACCCGGTACGGGCGGCTGCGCAGCACCCGGGCCACGAGCGGGCCGACGACCGGCAGTCGGGTCAGGAAGTCCACTCACCGGTTATACCGGGATGTCCCCCGAACGGGCGTCAGGCCGTGCCTACCGCTTGACGAGTCGACGGGCCTTGGCGAGGGCTCGGACCGCCTGGTACGCGCCGTAGCGGCCTTGGCTGAGCAGCTCGGTGCGCACGCCGTCCACGCCGGCCGGCGGCCGGTAGCCGGCCGGCCGCAGCCGGGCGCAGTGCGCGGCGGCCCGGCGGAAGTACTCGCGGCGGTCGCCGGGCGGGACCCGGCCGGGCTTGGAGACCACGGTGTTGAGGTGGTGCAGCATCCGGCCGTAGACGACCGGGCGCCAGCGGTCCAGGTCGGGGCGGCGGTCGAGGAAGGCGAAGACCAGGTCGTACTGGGCGAACACGTCGAAGTGCTTGCGGCTGGCGGTGGCCAGGATGTTGCCGCCCTCCTGGCGCTGGCGGTAGTGCACGCCGACCTGGTCGAGCAGGGTGATCCGGGCGGCGGCGAGCAGCGCCGGGTACGTCCAGGGGGTGTCCTCGTAGTAGCCGGCCGGGAAGACCAGCCGCTGCTCGGTGATGAAACCGCGGCGGTAGGCCTTGTTCCAGACGACCTGGAGCAGGTCGAGCAGGTCGGGGCGGGCGTCGAGGTCGAAGACGTCCGGGGAGGCGGCGCCGAAGACGTGTGCGGAGGCGGCCCGGGTGATCCGGCCGTCGGCGTAGGTGCGGGCGTAGTCGTAAACCAGGACGTCCGGTTCACTCGTGGCGGTGAGCCGTTCGTCGATGCTCTTCAGCAGTCCGGGGGTCAGTGTGTCGTCGCTGTCGAGGAAGATCACGTAGTCCCCGGTGGCGACCTCCAGGCCGGCGTTGCGGGCCCGGCCGAGGCCGACGTTCTCCGGCAGGTGCAGCACCCGGACCCGGGGGTCGGCGGCGGCGGCCTCGTCCAGCATCGCGCCGCAGCGGTCCGGGGAGCGGTCGTCCACCGCGATCAGTTCGAAGTCCGGGCCGTCCTGGCCGAGCACCGAATCGAGGCACTCGGTGAGGTAGTCCTGGACCTGGTACACGGGGACGATCACGCTGAAACGGGACACGGACCCAGCGTAGTGGTCCCAGGGTGGGAGAGGTCCCCGGAGGTAGGATCGGGGGCGCACGTACGCACCGATCCACGTGCGGTCAGGCCCCGTACGGGCTGCCACGCTCCTCCAGAGAAAGGCCTGCGTAGCCGATGGCTCCCCGCCTCTCCATCGTCGTCCCGATCTACAACGTCGAGCGCTACCTCGTCGAATGCCTCGACTCGATCGCCGCCCAGACCTTCACGGACTTCGAGTGCGTCATGGTCGACGACGGTTCGAAGGACGGCAGCGCGGCGCTCGCCGAGGCGTACGCGGCCGAGGACTCCCGGTTCCGGCTGGTCCGGCAGGTGAACAAGGGCCTCGGCGCGGCCCGCAACACCGGCATCCGGCACATCGACCCGGACTCCGAGTTCCTGTGCTTCGTGGACAGCGACGACTCGATGCCGCCGAGTGCGTACGAGCTGATGATCAACACGCTGGACGAGACCGGCTCGGACTTCTGCACCGGCAACGTGCTGCGCTTCCGCGCCGTCGGCTACTACCAGTCCGGCGGCCACCTGAAGCCGTTCAGGGAGACCAGGCTCAAGACCCACATCACCGAGATCCCGGCGCTGGTCACCGACCGCACCGCGTGGAACAAGGTGTACCGCCGCTCGTTCTTCGACGCGGCCGGCCTGCTCTACCCCGAGGGCATCCTGTACGAGGACGCGCCGGTCAGCGTGCCGCACCACTACCTGGCCAAGAGCGTGGACGTGCTCTCCGAGCCGATCTACCACTGGCGCGAGCGCGAGGTCGGCGAGATGTCGATCACGCAGATGCGCACCAACCCCAAGGGCCTGATCGACCGGGTCGCCTCGGTCGAGCTGGTCCGCGGCTGGCTGATGAAGCAGACCGAGCCGCGCTTCGCCGAGTACCTGCGCTCCTACGACGAGAACACCCTCGTCGAGGAGATCCCGATGTTCTTCCTGTCCCTCGTGGAGGGGGACAAGGAGTACCGGGACGCCTACCTCCAGCACGTCGGCCGGCTGCTCCGGGCGATCGGCTCCGAGCAGGTCGGCAGGCTGCGTGCGCCGCTGCGGCTGAAGTACCACCTGACCCTGTCGGACCGGATGGACGAGCTGGTCGAGCAGATCGCGTACGAGCGCGAGAGCGGCGGCGGTGTCCAGGCCCGCGGTCTGCTGCGCCCGTACGCCGACTACCCGTTCCTGCGCGGCGGGCGCAAGAGCGTGCCGGCCGGGGTGCTCAAGCTGGACAACTCGCTGGTCATCCGCAGTCGGCTGTACCGGGGCTCCTGGGAGGACGGGAAGCTCCGGCTGACCGGGCACGCGTACCCGGAGCAGCTGGGCGCGGCCGGCAAGCACGACATGGTCCGCACCCTGGTGCTGCGCGAGGCCAAGGGCCGCCGGGTCATCGCGGTGCCGATGAAGACCACGTACAGCCCCGAGGCCACCGCGAGCTGCCAGCACGACCTGTACAGCTGCGACTGGTCCGGCTTCACCGTCGCCGTCGACCCGAAGAAGCTCAGGCACCGCGGCCAGTGGAAGGACGGCAACTGGCGCGTCCTGGTGGCCGGCGCGGGCAAGGGCGGGGTCTACAAGGGCCGGATCTCGGCCGGGTGGAGCGACAGCGGGCAGTTCCTCCCCTCGCACTGGGTCGAGCCGGACGTGCGGATCGTGCCGTGGGTCCGGGACAACTTCGTCTACCTCCGGGTGGAGACGGTCAAGGCCCGGGTGACCGGCCTGGCCGCCCACGGCGACCGGCTGGAGGTCTCGGGCGCGGCCCGCTCCGGCCCGAGCTTCGCCGGGGCACGGCTGCGGCTCACCCACGCCGAGTCCGACCGCCACGTGACCTTCCCGCTGGAGCTGGGCACTCCGGTCGGCTCGCTCCAGCCGTTCACCGCGGCCGTCCCGGTCGCCGAGCTGACCGCCGTCCGCGAGGCCTGGGCCGAGCTGGACCCGGTGGCCGCCGAGCGCAGCCGCGACCACTGGAACGGCACCCTGCTGCTGGCCGACGGCAGCACCGTCCCGCTGGCCTGGGACGACCGCAACGCGCCCGAGCGGCTGCACCTGGCGCTGAACCCGCAGGCGCCGGTCGCCGAGCGCCGGGCGCTCTACTCCAAGCCCTCCCCCGACGGGCACCTCCAGTTCACCGACCAGGTGCTCCAGCCGCTGGTGGACGAGGTGTCCGGGCGCGGCGCCGACGGCTTCCTGCTGAGCGGCTCGTTCCCGCTGCCCGGCGCGCACCGCTGGGAACTGGTGGTCCGTCACGAGTGGCGCGAGGAGGAGCACGCCTACCCGGTGGAGATCTCGGACGGCCGGTTCCGCACCGCGCTGCCCGCCGTGCCGACGGCCTCCTTCGCCGGCCGGGTGCCGCTCTCCAGGGGCACCTGGAACGTCGTCTTCCGCCCGGTCGGCGTGCTGATGCCCGAACTGCCGGACGCCGCCGCGCTGGTCACTCCGGACTGCTTCGACGTCCTGCCGGTCGAGGTGGAGTCCCGCGGCAAGCGGATAGTGCTGGAGCGCCGCGACCACGACGGCCTGTCGCTGGAGTCGCACTCGGTACTGCTGCCCGAGGAGCGCGCCGGCTACCGCCAGCGCCGGTTGCAGAGCGTGGACTACCCGGCCGCCCGTCGGCTGCCGGTGCGCGACACGGTGCTGTACCACACCGGCAAGTACGGCACGTACTCCGGCTCGCCGCGGGCGGTCCACGAGGAGCTGGTCCGCCGCGGCCTGCCGCTGGAGCACCTGTGGGGCAACGACGACATGCAGGCCGAGCTGCCGCGGAGCGCGACCGCGCTCCGGTACCGCAGCCCGGAGTGGTACGAGGCGCTGGCGACCGCCAAGTACGTCGTGGCCAGTACCCACCTGCCCGACTTCTTCGTCCGCCGCCCCGACCAGGTGGTCGTCCAGACCTGGCACGGCACCCCGCTGAAGCAGATCGGCTTCGACTTCGAGAAGGTCTGGTTCACCGACTCCAAGTACCTCAAGAGCCTGGCCCGGGAGGTCCCGAACTGGAGCCTGCTGGTGGCCGGCAACAGCTGGTCCGCCCCGGTGCTGCGGCGTGCCTTCGACTTCAAGGGCGAGATCCTGGAGAGCGGTTCGCCCCGGAACGACCTGCTGTTCGCGGCCGACCGGGAGAAGACCGCCGAGCAGGTCCGGGAGCGGCTCGGCCTGCCCGAGGGCAAGAAGGTCGTGCTCTACGCGCCGACCTGGCGCGAGGACCGGCGCCGGCCCCAGAACGGCTACCAGATCGACCTGCGGATCGACCTGGCGGCCGCCAAGGCCGCGCTCGGCGACGACCAGGTGCTGCTGGTGCGCCGGCACCACCTGATGTGCGGCCAGATCCCGGGCGCCGGCAACGGCTACATCTGGGACGTCGGCACCTACCCCGACATGGCGGAGCTGCTGCTGATCGCCGACGTCCTGGTGACCGACTACTCGGCCAGCGTGTTCGACTTCGCCTCGACCGGCAAGCCGATCGTGTTCTTCACCTACGACCTGGAGCACTACCGGGACAACCTGCGCGGCTTCAGCCTGAACTTCGAGGCCGAGGCGCCCGGCCCGATGCCGGCCACCTCCGAGGAGCTCGTCTCCGTGCTCGGCCGGGTGGACGGGATCGCGGCCGAGTACGAGGACCGGGCCGCCGCGTTCCGCGAGGCGTACTGCGACCTGGACGACGGCAAGGCCGCCGCCCGAGTGGTCGACGCGATGCTCCGCAAGGAATAGCCCCCCGCGCACGATCCGGCAGGCGCCCGGCACCACTGGTGCCGGGC
>NZ_JBHVFE010000064.1:0-28110 GCF_042801945.1 Kitasatospora sp. NPDC057542 | reverse complement strand
CTTGTTGGCCATTTGTGTTGTTCGCCGGGGGTCGGTGTGGTGTGGCCCGGGGCCGCCGCAGATGCCCCGGAGCGACGGAGGATCACTTGCCCTTGGGTTCCGGCTTCGGCTTCCGCTGCCCCTTGGGGGCAGGCGCGACCGCCGTGGCCTTGGTGATGTCGAGCGCGAAGTTCTGGACCACCACGGCGCCCCGGTCACGCTCCGGGGTGCTGATCGGGTCGTTCTGAACGCTGCGTCGCTTCATGGCTGTTCACCTCCTTCCATCGGCTCGGTGGGTACCTCGGGGCGGTCGCCCCGAGGTGGTCGGGGGTGCGGCGCCGGCCAGGCGTGCCCGGCGAACCGGACCATCGCGGCCAGCACCGATCGGTGGTCGGCGGTCCGGCGGCTGTAGTGGCCGCCGTCCACCCAGAGCAGTTCGTGCGGCACCGCCAGCCGGCGCAGGTCCGCGGCGTACCGGGCCACCTGGTCGGGTGGGCACCGCTCGTCGGTCCGCGAGGCGACCAGCAGGACGGGCGAGCGGACCTGGTGCACGTACGATCGCGGGTCGGCCGCGCGGTAGCGCTCGGGAACCTCGTCCGGGGTCCCGCCGAAGAGCTGCCGGTCGAGCTCGCGCAGTGCGGGGGTGGTGGTGCGGTAGGCGGCGGGGTAGTCCGCGATCGGCTGAGCGGCCATGCCGAGTGACCACAACTCCGGCTGCGCGCCCATCGCCAGCAGGGTCAGGTAGCCGCCCCACGAGAATCCGCACAGGCCGGTGCGCTCCGCGAGCGCCGTACCGTCGGCGACGAGCTCCGCGCGGACGGCGGCCAGGTCCTCGATCTGCGCCAGCCCGACCCGGTGGCCGTACTCGTGCTGCCAGCGGGCGCCGTAGCCGGTGGAGCCTCGGTAGTTGGTGCGCACCACTGCGTAGCCGTGGCCCACCAGGGCGTTCACCCGCGGGTCGTAGGAGTCCCGGTCGTGGGTGGAGGGGCCACCGTGGACCAGGAAGAGGGTCGGCCACGGGCCCTGGCCGACCGGGGTGCTGACGAAGCTGTGGATCCGCCCGTACGGCCGGGGCGTCCAGCGCCGGCTGCGGGAGGTGTCACCCCGGTCCGGATCGAGGTGGTGCGCCACCTCCGTGCCAGGGCGCAGTACCAGCGGGCGTGGCGGTGTCGACTCCCGGCTCCAGACGCAGTGCAGGGTGCCGTCCGGGGCGCAGGACAGGTCGTGGATCGTGCCGCCGGGTGTGCTGATCTCCCGGACGGGCGGAGCCTGTTCTGCCGACCCCGGTTCTGCCGGTCCCCGGCGCACCGATCCCTGCTGCGTCGCCCCCTGGTGTGTCGCCCCCTGTCCCGTCGGCGGATCGAGGTCGGCAAGGAGCAGTCGGCTCCGCCCGGCCCGCTCGTGCTGGATCAGCACCCCGTGCGGCCCCTGGTACCAGCCGGCCGATATCTGCGAGTCGAACGACAGTCCCGGGTACCTGCACAGCCCCGCGCCCGCCCGCCAGGTCGCGACGGTGTACCGCTCGTCCTCCTCGACCACCAGCAGCAGCTCCGGTTCGAGTACCGCGAGCGGGTTGAACTCGATCGGCCAGAGCCGCAGTCGGCGGTCCCCGGCGAACCGCAGCGGACCGTCCGCCTGGGCACCCGTCGGCCACAGGACCACTGCGTCGTCCCCGTCGGGCCGCCCGCCCAGGGCTAGTAGCCGACCGTCCGGCGACAGGTCGGCCAGGCTCAGGTATCCCGGCGCCGAACCGATCAGCCGCGCCTCGCCCGCGGGCGGTCCGACGTAGCAGTGCGAGGCGCCGTCGACGCCGACGGCCACCGCCGCGAGCGCGCCCGTCCGGTCGAAGGCGACGCCGTACGCCCGCCCGCGCGGCACGCCGTGCAGCGCCGCGCCGCCCGCTCCGCCGGCGAACGGCTCGCGCCGCCACCGCCCCTCCCCGGCACTGTCGGCGTCGAACCACCAGATGGCGTCGCCGTCCGGCTCGATCTCGCTCAGGTGGACGCCCCCCGGCCGGTCGGTGACCACCCGGCGCCGACCCGTCCTCAGGTCCCAGGCCACCGCCTGCCAGCGCTCCTCGACGAGCCGTGTCTCGACCGCGCGGTCGGCCGCCAGCGCGGCGAAGCCGGGGGACTGGAACGCCTGCGTCACGGACCCGGCCCTTCCGGCTCGATGGTGGGAACAGGCTGCGCTGAACGTCCCGAGGCCAGTGCACTGGTGTGAAGGTCCAGTGAACCGGCGTGAAGAAAAGGTCACTTGCGGAGGATCGCGGCCACTCTAGGGGGGAGCCGCGGCTGCGAACAGACCTTTCGCACAGTTGGCCGAAAGACGGCTGAGGTGAACACCGGCCGGCCCTGGTCCCGCCGGAGAGAGCCTGGCCGTGGATAGGCGACGAGGTCGATCCGAACGATCCGCTCGTCCAGACCGCCTCTACCACCCGTGGCCCGGTGGCCCTCGGACCGGAGGACAGCCGGTCGTTACACGGCCCTGACCATCCCGGCATCCACCAGGTTGCCCAGCAGGGCACGGGTTGCGGTGTCCCCGATCCGTTCCACCAGACTGCCGACCGAGAACCCCCGGCCGTCGAGGTAGGGGTGCAGCAGGACCGCTGCCGCCCGGGGGATGGCGGAGATGAGATCGCCTCCCCCATCGTCCATACCGACCTGCGACGGCTCGACGGCACCGGGAGGGCATCGGCCGTCGCCGCAACTCCCAGGGGTGGTGGGAGCGTTCGGGAAGGGGGCCGGCTCCGCCAAGGAGCGGAGCCGGCCGGGCGCTCCGGTGCGGACCGCCGTGACGGCGCGCCTGCGATACGAGGGGGGATGTCGCACGTGGGCGCGGGGAGACCTGTCAACTCCCGGTTCTCATCAGGCGGTCGACCCGGAGAGCGATGGAAGTGCCAGGGGCGGCGGACCGGGGCAGCGGACCTTCCGTGGCACTTCCATCGCGTTCGGTGAAGACCTTCCACCCCGATTCGATGACCCGTCAAGGCACATGCGCAATTTCTTTCACGCTCTTGCATCATGATCCGGCGGCAGAAAGTGCGACATTGCGCGAGATACCGGATGAATGTCCGCACGGCAGGAGGGGGATGTCCGCGAGCCGGTCCCACACGGCAGCCGACACACTGAAAGGAGTTTCAGGGAATTTCACGCCCACAGGGATGACGCCGACGCAGCCACTGCGAGCCCTCCTGGGGCCGCACACCCCGTGGCCGCTCCACGAGGACGCCGAGCTCACCGGTGCGGATGGAGCCTTCGTCGGGGCCCGCATCCTGGCCAGGTGGGTGGCACCCACACCGGGATGACCAAGGTATGCGCCATCGCCATAGGGGTGGCACTCCGGCAACCGTAGCGTGTCACGCGCTGGACCTCGGCGTGGAGGAGTGAACACGGTATGTGGAGAAACGGACGTGGCAGGCGAAGAGGATTGGGCTGGGTGCTCGCGGGCGTGCTGGCGCTGGTCGGCGCGGCCGTCCCGTCGGGGCCGGCCGCAGCCGCGGTGCCGTCCAATCTGACCCTGGAGGCGACCTACAGCAGCGTCGCCAACGGCTGGGACCGCGTCGAGCGGTACCTCGACACCACCCCCGGCTTCCGGCAGGAGCAGTACCCGCCGGACGGCCGCGGCAACCAGGACGGCCAGCGGCTCACCTTCTTCGGTGGCGTCAAGCAGCCCTTCTCCGGCCGCTTCCTGCTCTACTCGGCCCCGGGCTGGAACACCGGCGCGCACCAGGTCCCGGTGCTGCTGGTGCACGGCGCCAACGACAACCCGGACCGGGCCTGGGCCAACCCCGGCGAGTCCGGCGGCTACGGCTGCGGCGCCGCGTCCTGCCCGAGCACCGGGCTGATGCAGAAGCTGGCCGGGCAGGGCTACCGGGTCTTCGCGATCGGCTTCGCGCACAAGCAGGGCGACAACCTGATGCAGGCCCAGGAGGTCGGCGACGCGGTCGCACTGATCCGCGCCAAGCTCGGCGTCCCGCAGGTGGACGTGGTGGGCTGGAGCAAGGGCGAGATGTCCGCACGGGCCTACGTGTCCTCGGTCAAGCCCGCCTGGGGCCGCCCGTACGCGGGCGACGTGCGCAAGCTGATCACCCTCGGCGGCCCGAACGGCGGCTACGACTATCCCTTCGCGCACGGGTGGGCGCACGACTTCTCGATCTGGCCGCAGTGCGGCGGTGCGATCAACGCCCCTTCTCCGCACCTTCACATGACCTGCTACGGCACCTACACCGCGCACCCGGAGTTCTCCTTCACCCCCGCGAGCGGCTATGACAACTACCCCGGGCAGCGGCAGATGCTGGCCCGCTGGGACTCGGTGTTCGGCGTCGACCAGACCCAGCAGGACTGGTACACGACCTACTACGGCGGTCAGGGCTTCTACACCGACGGCGGCGGCATCCAGGCCGCGATCAACGCCGGCTCACTGATCGGCCCGCTGCAGCAGGCCGGGGTGCCCTCCTCGGTGACGGCGTACCTCCTGGCCGGCGGCACGCCCAACATCCTCGGGATCTTCAACGAGAACCGCGGCCCCAGCGACGGCGTGGTCTTCGTGTCCAGCGCGCTGGACACCACCGGCTTCGGCACCGTCGGCGGCACCGCGCTGATCGCCTTCGCCAACCACCTGGAACTCGGCTGGGACAGCGCGGCAAGCGCACAGGTCGCCGGCTGGCTGAACTGAGGACACCCGGATGATCACCGACCGACTGACAACAACCGACCGACTCACCGTGAACCACGCCGAGATCGAGGGCCGCACCGGGGAACCCGTGGTCCTGGTGCACGGCAACGTCTCCTCCGGCGTCTTCTGGCACTCGACCATGACCGCCCTCCCCGCCCGCTACCGCCCGCTGGCACCCGACCTGCGCGGCTTCGGCGCCACCGAGCCGCTGCCGGTGGACGCCACCCGGGGCCTGCGCGACCACAGCGAGGACCTGCTCTCCTACATCCGGGAGCTGGCACTCGGACCGGTGCACCTGGTCGGCTGGAGCATGGGCGGCGGTGTGGTGCTGCAACTGCTGCGCGACCACCCGGAGCTGGTCCGCTCGCTCACCCTGGTCAACCCGGTCTCCCCCTACGGCTTCGGCGGCACCCACGGCGTGGACGGACAGCTCAACGCGCCCGACGGCGCGGGCTCCGGCGCCGGCGGTGCGGCCCCCGAATTCGTCCGGCTGCTGCGCGAGGGCGAACTCGGCGCCGAATCACCGTTCGCGCCGCGCTCGGTGCTGAACACCGCCTACGTCAGCGAGCCGCTGGCCGAGTCGGACCACTACGTGACCGCGATGCTGACCACCCGGACCGGGGAGGACCACTACCCGGGCGACAGCCGCACGAGCGACGCCTGGCCGGGCTTCGGGCCCGGCGAACGCGGGGTGCTCAACTCGATGGCACCGACCCACTTCCGGATCGACGACCTGGAACTGGTCGAACCGAAGCCGCCGATCCTGTGGATCCGCGGCACGGCCGACGTGATCGTCTCCGACACCTCGCTCTTCGACCTGGCTCACCTGGGGGCCATCGGCGCCGTCCCGGGCTGGCCCGGCGCGGACACCTGCCCGGCACAGCCGATGGTGGCACAGACCCGCGCCGCGCTGGACCGCTACGCCGGCGCCGGCGGGCGGGTGCGCGAGGTCGCGGTCGAAGGAGCCGGGCACAGCGTGCAGTTGGAACGGCCCAAGGAGTTCCTGACCGCGCTGGTGGAGACACTGGACGGAGCCTGACACAGAGGCGGCGCCTGGCGATCGGCACCCACCGTCAACACTGCCGGCCCTCGGCAGGCCATCGCCAGGCGACCGTCGACCCCCGGGATCAGTCCACTCGTCCCGGATCGGCCTTGGTCGACCGCTTCGTTCCTTCACTACGGTCCGACTCATGCGCATTCGACTCGTCGACGCCTTCACCGACCGCCCCTTCCCCGGCAACCCGGCCGGGGTCCTGCTCCTCGACGATCAGCCTGGACTTCCCGACCTCACTCCTGACGCCCGTTCCGGTGCCAGACGGTCTGGCCGGGGCGCTGGGCACGGAGCCGGTCGCCGTCCACGACACCTCCGCCGACCTCGGCGACCTGGTGGTCGAACTCGCCGACGAGACGACCGTGCGAAACCCCTCCCCGGACCTCGCAGCCCTGACCACCGCCCGCCCTCCGCGACCGGGGGATCGTCGCGACCGCCGTCGCGGACACCCCCGCGGGCGCCTACCAGTGCCGATGTCCCGGAACTCCATCCGGAGTCGCTCGGACCGCAGGTCCACCACCTCCAGCCCGGCCGCCCACGCCTCGGCGCTCACCGGTTCGGGGCGGCGGCCCTCGCGGGCCTCCGGCTGCGGCCCGAGGAAGTGCTCGACCAGTTCGAAGACCGACGCCGGGCCCACGTGTTGGGCGAAGTGCGTGCCGCCGGGGCGCAGCACCCGGGCGATCTCCGTCCACCAGGCCCGCACCGGGTGCCTGCTGCTGACCAGGTCGAAGACCTCGTCGGCGAACGGCAGCGGCGGCTCATCCGGGTCCGCAACCACCACCACGCCCAGCGGGTGCAGCAGTTGCGTCGCGCGGGCCGGGTCGGGCCGCCAGGACTCGGTGGCCGCGACCACGGGCGGGCGCCCGCCCGGCCGTTCCGCGCCCGCGAGCACCTCGCCGCCACCCGTCTGGAGGTCCGGGGCCGCCGTCTCCGTACCCAACCGCCCGGCCGGCGGCCGCTGGTAACCCCAGGAGGGTCGCTCCTCGGTGGCCCGGCCCTCCAGCCAGGAGAAGTGCCAGCCGTCCACGGAAACGGACCCGGCCTCGGCTATCAGCTCTTCGAAGGTACGCATCTCCGCGTCATGGCGGCGACGGCGACGCCGGACCAGCGGACTTCCCGCCCGGGCGCTCCGTCGGTCGAGGAGTCGACAGGTACCGGCGGACGGCGCCGACCCGCGCCTCCAGGCTCCCGGCCGCGATCAGCCCGCTCACCGGCTCCGCACCACCGCCGTCCGCCTCGAACGCGATCAGCACGCCGGCCTCCTCCCCGCCCTGCCGTTCCACCAGCCGCCGCTCCTCGGGCGTGGGCCGGCGGAACACCGGGTCCTGGAAGGACCCCGGTCACCGGCCCGACAGGCCAGTGTCGTTCGCCGCCGTCGCGGCGAAGCGGCGGTCCGTCCGGCCGGGACTCGTCCGGCGCCGTGCCATGTGCCCTCCCCCTCGGCAGCTCCGAAAACCGGTACTCCGCGCCGGTCCGCCCGGGCGAGGATAGTGCCATGGCGAGCGAACCGGTCCCCGCGTCCCGCTCGGTCACGGTGCCGTGACCAGGCCCGGGCGCCATGCCCACCGCCTTTCCTCGTCCGGGCCGTGACCGGGCCCGGGCGTTGTGCCCACGGCGCTTCCCCCGTCCGTTCCCCGCGCGCCCCGACGCTCCCGATTGCCGCTCACCTCGACGCCCCTGTGGAGACCCTGACACCATGACCCAGTCCGCCCTCGGCCGCTTCTACGACGATTTCGCCGGCGACTACCACCTCCTCTACGCCGACTGGAACGCCTCGCTCGCCCGCCAGGGCGCCGCGCTGGACTCCCTGATCCGTGCGGGCCTCGGCGACGGCCCCGCCGAGGTGCTGGACTGCGCCTGCGGCATCGGCACCCAGGCGATCGGCCTGGCCTCCCTCGGCCACCGCGTCACCGGCACCGACCTCAGCCCGGTCTCCGCCGCCCGCGCCACCGCCGAGGCCGCCGAGCGCGGCCTCCGGCTGCCCACCGCTGCCGCCGACATGCGGGAACTCCCCTTCCCGGACGGGCGGTTCGATGTCGTCGTCTGCGCCGACAACGCGCTGCCCCACCTGCTCACGGCCGCGGACGTGCGCGCCGCGCTCGGTGAGATGCGGCGGGTCCTTCGCCCGGGTGGACTGCTGCTGGTCACCACGCGCCCGTACGACGAGCTGCGCCGTGCCCGGCCCGGCTCCACTCCTCCGCAGACCGCCGAGCACAGCGGTCGACGGTCGGTCGTCTTCCAGCTCTGGCAGTGGCACGAGGACGGCGAGCGGTATGACCTGGAGCTGTTCCGGCTCCTGCCGGACGACTCCGGCCAGTGGCAGGTCGCCGTCCGCCGCTCCACCTACTGGGCACTCACCCAGGACCAGCTGAGCGCCTTCGCCACCGAGGCGAACCTGACCGGCATCCGCTGGGAGCAGCCCGTCGACACCGGATTCTTCCAGCCCGTCCTGATCGCCCGGGCACCCTGACCTGCGTCGGCGAGACGGTCTGCGATTGCCGGCCGCTGCCGGGAATCAGCCCCGCCGTATCCGGGCGCGGATGCGGCGGGGCTCTTTGCGGTCATGATTTTGCCGACCCGTGTTAATTTTTACTCATGCGAGTAAATCCTGACTCCGCCCCTGCCGGTCCCATGCCTGCCCACGGCTCCGGCCGGAGCCTCACCACCGACGCCCGGCGCACCCAGATCGTCGCCGCCGCGATCGAGACCGTCGCCGAACTCGGCTACGCCCGGGCCTCGTTCGCACAGATCGCCAAGCGGGCGAAGCTCTCCAGCGTGCGGCTGATCTCGTACCACTTCCAGGACAAGGAGGATCTCTTCCAAGCCCTCGTCGACACCGTCCAGGAGGGGGCGCGGGCCTTCATGCAGCCCCGCATCCATGCCCGTGCCGAGCCCGTCGCACAGCTGGCCGCTTACATCGAGGCGAACCTGGAGTTCCTGGCGGAGCGCCCGGTCGAGGTGCGGGCGCTGGTGGACGTCCTCGCCAACGCCCGTCGGGAGGACGGCAGCCCGCTGGTCAGCTCGGCCGGCTTCGACACCCCCATGGCGCTGCTGGTCCGGCACCTGCGCGACGGACAGCTCAGCGGTGACTTCCGGCCGTTCGACGCCGAGGCGATGGCCACCGCGATCCGCGCCTCGATCGACGCGGCCGCCAACCGGCTGTCCACCGGGGCCGACTTCGACGCCCGCGCCTACGGGCGCGAGCTGGTCGCCCTGTTCACCCTCGCCACCAGGAACGAGGAGACGAAGTGACCGTCCACGCCGCCCCGCGCCGAACCGCCGTCCTGTTACCCCTGCTGATCGACCTCGGCCTGCCGCTCGCCGTCTTCTACGGGCTGCGCACGGCGGGCGTGGACCAGTGGTGGTCCCTGCTCTGGTCAGCCGCCGTACCAGCCGTCACCGTGGTGGTACGGCTGGTCCGGACCCGCCGCGTCGACTTCCTGGCCCTGCTGATCCTCAGCATGATCACCCTCGGCCTGGTGCTCTCCGCGCTCACCGGCGACGCACGCACCCTGCTGATCCGCGAGGCCTGGACGGGCATGCTCGGCGGACTCCTCGGAATCTGGCTGCTGGCATCCGTCGGCTACGGCCGGCCGGCTCTGATGCTCGTCTTCCGTTCCTTCGTGCGGGCCAAGGCGGGCGAGGAGGGGCTGCGCGCCTGGGAGGAGCGCTGGGAGCAGGATCCGGCGTTCCGTCACGGTGCCCGGGTGCTCACCGCGGTCTGGGGCACGGCCAGCCTGCTCAACGCTCTCGCCCAACTGGCCTTCGCGTACCTCCTGCCCGTCGATGCCGCCCCGGCAGCCATGAACCTGAGCTGGCCGGTGATCGCCGCGCCGCTGTTCGTCTTCCACCTGGTGTACACCAAGCGCCACGGCCTGCGGGCCTGACCGGAACGGGCCGAGCCGTGACCGCCGTGACCATCAGAACCACCGCGACCACCGCGGCCACCGCAGCCACCGACCGACTGCTGGACATCGGACTGCCCGCCCGTCCGCTGACTCCGCCGGATCAGCCTGAGCGCCGTCCCACCCGCGCGCCGAGATCTTCGACACCCGCTTCCTCCACGACGCCCACACCGGACGCGCGCCCCAGGGCCTCCGGCAACTCGCCCGTGCCATCCGCCGCTTCCGCTGCGACGACGTGGCACACCTCGTCACCTGTCCGACCCTCCTCCTCGGCTGCGCGACCGATTCCCTCGTCCCGGGCCAGACACCCGCCCCATCACCTCCTCCGAGGTCCGGAACAACACACCGTCCTCACCGCCGCGCAGGGCGTCGGCGACCGCTGCGCCCCCATGGCACCGCAGTTGCGCAACACCGTGCTGCTCGACTGGCTGGAGCGGGCCCTGGCCTGAGGCCCCCGCAGTGGCCCGTTCCCCGCCTCCCCTACCGGCCCAATGCCGCCACCGCCTCCGCGACCCGGCCCGCACCGTCCTCCTTCGCCATCGCGCGGGCCACCTCCTGCGCCCGGTCCCGCAGCCGCCGCTGCTCGACGGCCTGACGGATGGCCTCCGCCAGCCGGCCAGCGGTGAGGTCGGCGAACCGGACGGGAGCGGTGGCGGCACCGAGCCGGGTGAGCCGACCGGCCCAGAACGGCTGGTCCGCCGTCACCGGGACCGGGACGCTCGGCACGCCCGCGCGCAGCGTCGCGGCCGCCGTGCCCGCACCCGCGTGGTGCACGACGGCCGCCATGCGGGGAAACAGCCGCGCGTGCGGCAGTTCGCCGACCGTCAGCACGTCGCCACCCTCGCCGGCGATCCCGGCCCAGCCGGCCTGCACCACGCCCCGGACGCCGGCCCGCCGCAGGGCCTCCGCCGCCAGGGCGCTCAGCCGCTCGCCCTGCCCCGCCGCCATGCTGCCGAAGCCGATGAACACCGGCGGCGGACCGGCCTGCAGGAAGTCCTCGACCTCGGCCGGGAGGCAGTAGTCCTCCGCCACGTGCGGCCACCAGTTGCCGACCACCCGCAGCTCCTCCCGCCAGTCGGCCGGGCGCGGTACGACGGTCGGGCTGAAACCGTGCAGCACCGGCCAGTGCGCCCGCTCCACAGCCTGCCGGCGCGCGGTCTGGGAGAGCGCCGGAAGGCCCAGCCGCGACCGCAGCCGGCGTGCGGTCTCGGCGTGCAGGCGGTCGACGACCCGCTGGCCGAGCGCCCCCGCCGCCCGGTTGCCCCAGCTCCCCAGCGAGCGCCCGCCTCCGACGACCGGCGGGAACTCTCTCGTCGGCAGCGTGGGTTGCAGGTAGACCCCCATGCTGGGGGCGTCCATCGCCTCCGCGAGGTGCCAGCCCAGCGGCGCGGTGGTGGTGCTCAGCAGGAGCAGATCGGCGCCGGGCGCCGCAGCGTCCGCGAGCCCGTCGCCCAGCTGCCCGATGAACGCCGCGGCCCGGGCGAGCAGTTCCGAGCGCCCGGTCGTCGACTCGGTGCCCGCCCCGCGCGGATCGACCGGGAGCGGGCGGAAGGCGAGGCCGCTGCCGACCACCAGCTCGCGGAAGGTCTCGGGCGCCGCTAGCACGACTTCGTGCCCCTCGCGGCGCAGGTGCCCCCCGAGACCGGTGTAGGGGGCGACGTCGCCGTGCGATCCGGCGGCCATGACGAGGATCCTCATCGGGCCACCTCGTCGAGATCGCTCTCGTTGCGGCGCTCGGCGTTGGCTCCGATGGCAGCACGGAGGTAGCCGGCCAGGCCCGGGCGCTGCTCGGCCGGCGGGACGACGAGGGCGAAGGCCCGGGCGTCCGCCTCGTAGTCGTCGGCGATCCGGCAGTGCATCTCCGGTGGGCAGGGCGTGAACCACCGGGTGATGTGCTGCCGGTGCTGCTCGGCGAGGTCGAGCACCGTCGGGTGGTCGACGGGCAGCCCCTCGTCGAAGGCCTCCAGCAAGCGGCCGCGCCACTCGGCGGCCTCCGCCATCAGCTGCTGCCAGTCCTCCTTGGAGTGGGTGGCGGCGCGGGCCAGGGCCTCCTGGTGGCTGTCCCGCTCGCCCCACTTGAGGTGGGCGTCGGCCGCGTAGCTGAGGTCGAAGACCACGTCCCCGAAGACCTCGAAGCGCTCGTCCGGCGTCAGCTCGACCCCGGTGCGCTGGACCTCGATGGCCCGTTCGGCGACATCGACCAGCTTCTGCAACCGTGCGATCTGCTCGCTGAGTGCCTGTCGTCTCGCCAGCAGGTGGTCGAGCGCGTTGGCCTGTGGATCCGCCAGGATGTCGGCGATCTCGTCGAGTGGGAATCCGAGCTCCCGGTAGAAGAGGATCTGCTGGAGCCTGGCGAGATCCGCACCGTTGTAGAGCCGGTACCCGGCCGGGCTGCGCTCACTGGGCGAGAGCAGCCCGGACCGGTCGTAGTAGTGCAGGGTCCGGATCGTGACCCCGGCGAAGCCGGAGACCTGGCCCACCGACCAGCTCATGCGTCCCTCCGATCGTCCGTGCGTTCGCTGCGCCCCCACCGTGCGGCCTGACGTGGGGTAAGGGTCAACACGCGCAGCTCAGGGGCCTGCTCCGGATGCCGGAGGGCGCCTGCGATCAGGTCTCGCGCTGCGGGTGGTAGGCGCTCTCGGGTATGCCGAAGGTCCAGGCGACCCCGGCGCGCGCGGTACGGGTGCTCGGGGGGACGCGCAGCCAGTAGGTGCGGTGGGTGCCGTCCGGCTCGGGGGTGGAGTTGACCACCTCGACCATCACCACCGGCTCGTCGTCGGGCAGGACGATCCGCCAGAGCACACCGGTCTCGTCCCGGTGGACGGGCTCGGCGCCGGAGTCGGCCAGGTAGCGCTCGTAGCCGTAGTGCTCCAGCAGGACGCGGCGCAGCTCGGCGTTCTCCTCGGTGCGGATCCGTTCGACGGTCACCTCGGCCAGACCGGCCAGGAACTCCGGCGGGACGGGCATACCGCGCCAGGCGTGCAGGGCGAAGCCGTCGGCGTACTCCAGGGCGGGCCCGTCCGCCCGGTCGAGCCGTCCGGCCTCGTCGCGGTGCAGGGTGGTCGGCCGCTCGCTGAGCAGGGCCACCTCGCGGTACGGCCACCACCAGCCGACCTCCCGGGCCAGCTCGGCGAGCGGTGCGACGGCGTCGGCGCTCGCCCCGGCGGCCTCGAAGGCGGCGAACCACGGCGCGTCGTGCTGGCCGCGCACGGCGTCCAGCAGAGCGAGCCGGACGGTGGTGCGACGGGCCCGGGCCTCCTCGGCCACGGCGACGTCGGCCTCCCGGTCGGCCTCGGGGGCGAGCCGGTCGAGCACGGCGTTGCGCAGCCGGTCGGCGAGCGGGGTGGTGACCGGGCCGAGCTCGCCGCCGGTGAGCGCCCAGTGGCCCGCCCACCCGGTGGTGCCGACCCGCTCGACGGCCCGTCGCCGGGCCTCCTCCCAGGGCCGGGTGCGCACGGCCTCGCGCACGCTCTGCGCGCCGGCGGCCCGCAGCTCCAGCGCCGCCTCGGTCGCGGCGAGCGGCGAGCCGAACCAGCGGATCGCCGCGGGCTCGGGCAGCCCGGCCGCTCGGTAGGCGGCCCTGACAGCGTGTTCGGCTGCCACCCGGTCGCCCGCCCCGGTGGCCGCCGCGGCCGCCCGCCAGCGGGCCGTCACCTCGGCCGGCCCGGGCAGCGCCCGCGCCTGCGTCCGGTCGCCGTGGACCCCGTCGTGGATCACCGTCTCCATCCCTGCTCCGTTCCCGGCCGGGCTCCCCACCCGGCCGTCCGTTCCCGTTCCCGTTCCGTGCCGCGGCCCCGGCCGCGCTCCGCCTTGCTGCCCCCACCGCCCGCCGACCCCGTCCGGCGGGCGGAGCGGTCGTCAGTCCGCGACCACGCGCACCGCGCCCGGCGCGTACTCGCGCTGGCGGATCACCCGGTACCAGCCCTTGGGCAGCGGTATCGCCGCGTGCTCCTCGTGCACCACCCGGCCGCCCTCGGGCAGGTGCAGCCAGCCCGCACCGAACGGTCCGGTCTCGCGGCGCAGCTCGCCGGGGCCGACCACGGCGTGCGCGTGCCCGGTGACCTCGCCGAGTGCCAGCACCATCCGGCCCCGTGCGTCCCGGGGCTGCACGGCCAGCTCGGCCACCCGCAGCGGCACCGTGCTCTCCTCGACCGGCACGATCAGCACATCGCCCTGGCGGTACATCAGTCCTCCCTCGCCGTACGGCCGGACTCCGGCGGACACCGGAACCCACGGCTCCGCCGCGCCTGCCGCGGTCACTCTCCGGAGCTAGGACCCGAACATAGAGCAAGGGTCTGACAACGCGCCCGGGCGGCGACCCGGCCACCGGATTGTCAGTCCCGGCTGGTAGACAGTTGTTCGGCCCAGACCCCCGAGGAGCAGCGCAATGACTGTCAACGAGCACATCGAGCGGTTCCACGGTCTCCCCGTCTTCGACTTCGTGGAGGCCTTGGAGGAGGCCGAGGAGAAGGGCGGATCCGGCGCCGTCCAGCTGCCGGACGCGGCCTCGGCCGCCTGGAGGATCAAGCTCGACTACGAGTCCGAGGCGACGTTCGTCGAGCGCTGGGAGCAGTTCCTCGGCGCCGTCGACACGGAGCGGGTCACCGCCCTGGTGATCGGGCAGTGGGCCCCGGAGGAGCCGGACAGCTTCCGGGAGCCGATGGAGGCGATCGCCGCCGCCGCCGGCCGGCTGCCCGCCCTGCGCGCGCTGTTCGTCGGCGACATCACCTTCGAGGAGTGCGAGATCTCCTGGATCCAGCAGTGCGACATCACGCCGCTGCTGACAGCCTTCCCGCGGCTGGCCGAGCTCGTGGTGCGCGGCGCCTCGGAGGACTGGGACGGCAAGGGCGGTCTGGCCCTGGAGCCGCTGCGGCACGAGGCGCTCAAGGCACTGCGCTTCGAGGCCGGCGGCCTGCCGGGATCGGTCGTGCGCTCGGTGGCCGCCTGCGACTTCCCGGCCCTGGAGCGGCTGGAGCTCTGGCTGGGGGTGGACAACTACGGCGGCGACGCGACGATGGCCGACGTCGCGCCGTTCCTGGACGGCACCCGCTTCCCCGCGCTGCGCCACCTCGGCCTCCAGAACAGCGAGTTCCAGGACGACATCGCGGCCGCCGTGGCGCACGCGCCCGTCGTCGCCCGGCTGGAATCGCTCAGCCTCTCCATGGGCGTGCTGACCGACCAGGGTGCCACCGCCCTGCTCGAGGGCCAGCCGCTCACCCACCTGCGCTCCCTCGACCTGCACCACCACTACCTCACCGAGGAAATGCAGCAGCGCCTGCACCAGGCCCTGACCGGGGTCGAGATCGACCTCTCCGAGCCCGGCAAGCCCGACGACCAGTGGCGCTACGTGGCCGTGGCCGAGTAGCCGTCACCTCCTGCGCACACCCACCCGACCACTCGACCCACCAGGATCCGCCATGGCCGTCTCCCGTCACATCGAACGCTTCCACGAGCTGCCGATCCATGAGTTCACGCCCGACGACGCCCGGCCGCGTCCCGCCACAGGCGCCGTCGCCTGGCGGCTGTCCCTGGAGTACGGCTCCAAGCAGGACTTCGTTCAGCTCTGGCAGTCCTTCCTGGAGAAGGTCGACCCGGCCGGCGTCCGCGCCGTGGTGATCGGCGCGTGGTGGCAGAACGACTACACGTCCGTGCGCACCGCGGTCGAGGCCATCACAGCCGAGGCACGGCGTCTGCCCGCCCTGGAGGCGCTGTTCCTCGGTGAGGTGACGTTCGACGAATGCGAGATCTCCTGGATGGAGATGGACGACGTCACCCCGCTGCTGAACGCCTTCCCCGAACTGCGGTCGCTGACCGTGCGCGGCGGCATGGACCTCGCCCTGGAGCCGGTGCGGCACAACCGGCTGACCAGCCTGCGCTTCGAGTCCGGCGGCCTGCCGGCCACCGTGGTGCGCGCGGTGGCCGGCTCCGAACTGCCCGCGCTGGAGCGCCTGGACCTCTGGCTCGGCGTGGACGAGTACGGCGGTGACGCGAACATCGACGACCTGGCGCCGTTCCTGGACGGCTCCCGGCTGCCGAAGTTGCGCCACCTCGGGCTGGCCAACAGCGAACTCCAGGACGAGATCGCCGCCGCCCTCGCCCATGCCCCGGTGGTCGCCCGGCTGGAGTCGCTCGACCTCTCCATGGGCGTGCTCTCCGACGAGGGCGCCGCCGCGCTGTTGGAGGGCCAGCCACTCACCCACCTGCGCGCCCTCGACCTGCACCACCACTACCTGAGCGACGCGATGCAGGAGCGTCTGTGCGAGTCCCTGCCCGGGGTCGAGATCGACCTCAGCGAAGCCGAGGGGGACGACATGGACGACGAGGACGACCGCTACGTCTCGGTCGCCGAGTAGCCGGGTGACGGAGACGATGACTGTGCAGCTGACTGTCCTCGGCAACCCGGGGCACCGACGGGTGACGCTCTTCGCGGCCGCGGCCCGGGCCGCCGGGCTGCCCGAGCCCGCCGTCCTGCCCTGGCTGGACGTGCTGCGCGGCCGGTTCCGGCTGCCCGAGGGCGGTCTGTTGCGCATCGAGTCGCCGGGCGAGGAGCCGGAGGTCGACCGGCTGCTGCGCGGCCCGGCGCTCGGTCCCGGCTACGCACCGACCAGGGTCGAGGGCACGGCCGTCTGGTACGCGGGGGTCATGGCCGCGCTGCGCGGGCTGGCCGCCCGGCCCGGCGTCCGGCTGCTCGGCGATCCGGAGGAGATCGCCGTGATGTTCGACAAGCGTCGGGCGCACGCGCTGCTGGCCAGGGCCGGGGTGCCGGTGCCCGGGGCGCTCGGCGGCGAGGTCACCGGCTGGGAGCACCTGCGCGAGCGCCTCGCCGAGGCCGGCCTGCGCCGGGTCTTCGTCAAGCCCGCGCACGGTTCCTCCGCCTCAGGGGTGATGGCCCTGGAGTTCGGGCCGCGTGGCCGGTTGCAGGCCACCACCTCGGTGGAGCTGGCCGACGGCCGGTTGCACAACTCGCTGCGGGTGCGCCGCTACCGCAGCGAGCAGGAGGTCGCCGCGATCGTCGACGGCCTGGCGCCGGACGGGCTGCACGTCGAGCAGTGGATCCCGAAGGCCTCGCAGTCCGGGCGCTCGGCGGACCTGCGGATCGTGGTGGTCGCCGGCCGGGCCACCCACGCCGTGGTGCGCACCAGCACCCAGCCGATGACCAACCTGCACCTCGGCGGCGCCCGGGGCAGCATCGAGCAGGCCCGGGAGGCCGCCGGTCCGGCCTGGTCGGCCCTGCTGGAGACGGCCGAGCGCGCGGCGGCCTGCTTCCCCGGATCGCCGATGGTCGGTGTCGACGTCCTGCCCACGGCCGGCTGGCGGCGCGCCCTGGTCGGCGAGGTGAACGCCTTCGGCGACCTGCTCCCCCACCTCACCGGCCTGCCCGGCGGCCCCGCCGAGGGCCTCGACACCTACGGCGCCCAGCTGGCCGCGCTCACCGCCCTCTTCCCGTCGTCGCCCGCGGCGACGGACCACCAGATCACGGAACCCGCTCGATGAACCACCGGACTGCAGTCCCCGCCCCCGACATGAACACCGTCGTGGGCACCCATGACCTCCTGCTCGTCACCCTCGACACGCTCCGCTTCGACGTCGCCGAGGAGTTGGCCGCCGCCGGCCGCATCCCGAATCTCGCCGCCGTCCTCCCCGACGGCCGATGGGAGCGCCGGCACGCACCCGGCAGCTTCACGTACGCCTCCCACCAGGCGATCCTGGCCGGTTTCCTGCCGACCCCGGCCTCCCCGGACGGCCCGCACCCGCGCCTGTTCGCGGCCCGCTTCGCCGGCTCCGAGAGCACCGCCCCGCGCACCTGGGTCTTCGACGCCACCGACCTGCCGACGGCCCTGGCCGCGGCCGGGTACCGCACGGTGTGCATCGGCGGCGTCGGATTCTTCAACAAGCAGGGCCCGCTGGGCTCCGTGCTGCCCGGCCTCTTCCAGGAGAGCCACTGGGCGCCCGGGCTGGGCGTGGCTTCGCCGACGTCCTTCGAGGAGCAGGTCGCACGGGCCGAGCGGGTCGCCGCCGAACAGCCCGCCGACCAGCCGCTGTTCCTGTTCCTGAACGTATCGGCACTGCACCAGCCGAACTGGTTCCACCTGCCCGGTGCCACCCGCGAGCACGGGGACTCGCGGGCCAGCCACGCAGCCGCCCTGGAGTACGTGGACGTGCACATCGGCCGGCTGTTCACGGCGATGAGCGCCCGCCGCCCCTGCTTCGCGATCGTCTGCTCCGACCACGGCACGGCCTACGGCGAGGACGGCTACACCGGGCACCGGATCGGCCACGAGGTGGTCTGGACCGTCCCGTACGCGCACTTCACGCTTCCCGTCCGATCAGCGGACGCCACCGCGACCTCCGAGGAGCGCGCGTGACCACCGCACCCCCGCAGCCGGACTCGCCGTACCAGTCGTACGTCTACGCGTACCCGCACAAGACGGCCTACCGTCCACTGCCCGAGCGCCCGCCGCTGCGCGAGCTGTGGGCCGGCGAGGCGCAGCACGCGCTCTCGCTCTACCTGCACATCCCGTTCTGCGAGGTCCGCTGCGGCTTCTGCAACCTGTTCACCCGGATCGGCAGCCCCGAGGGCCTGACCACGGCCTATCTGGACGCCCTGGAGCGCCAGGCCACGGCGGTGCGCGCGGCGCTGGCCGAGGGGGCGCGGTTCGCGCTGGCCGCGTTCGGCGGCGGCACCCCGACCTATCTGACGGCCGCTGAGCTGGAGCGGCTGTGCGACATCGCCGAGCGGCGGATGGGCGCCGACCTGCGGGCGATACCGCTCTCGGTGGAGGCCTCCCCCGCCACCGCGAGCGCCGACCGGCTGGAGGTGCTGGCCACCCGGGGCACCACCCGGCTGAGCCTGGGCGTGCAGTCCTTCGACGACGCCGAGGCGCGCTCCGCCGTCCGCCCGCAGAAGCGGGCCGAGGTGGAGGCGGCCCTCGGCCGGATCCGCGCGGCCGGGTTCCCGGTGCTCAACATCGACCTCATCTACGGCATCGACGGCCAGACCGAGGCGAGCTGGCTCCGCTCGTTGGACACCGCCCTCGCCTGGCAGCCCGAGGAGCTGTACCTCTACCCGTTGTACGTCCGCCCGCTGACCGGCCTGGCCCGGCGCGGCGAGCAGGAGAGCCGGTCCGCCTGGGACGCGCGCCGGCTCGCGCTCTACCGGGCCGGCCGCGACCACCTCCTCGCCCACGGCTACCGGCAGGTGTCGATGCGGATGTTCCGCCGCGCCGCGTCCCCGCAGGCCGGGGCGAGCGAGTACGCCTGCCAGACCGACGGCATGGTCGGCCTGGGCTGCGGCGCCCGCTCGTACACCTCACGGCTGCACTACTCCTTCGACTACGCGGTGAACGCCACCGAGGTGCGCGGCATCATCGACGACTACGTCGCCACGGAAGACTTCCACCGCGCCGAGGTGGGCCACTGGATGGGCGGCGCGGAGCCGCGCCGGCGCCACCTGGTGCAGTCGCTGCTCCAGGCCGAGGGCATGCCCCTGGCGGACTACCGTGCCCGGTTCTGCAGTTCACCGGCCGAGGACTTCCCGGTGGAGCTGGCCGAGTTCGCCGAGCGCGGCTGGCTCGCCGAGGGCGACGCGGAGTTCCTGCGGCTCAGCCCGGAGGGGCTGGCGCACTCGGACACCGTCGGGCCGATGCTGTTCTCTCCCGAGGTCCGGGCCCTGATGACGGCGTACGAGGCGAAATGACCTTCCTCGGCATGCCTTCCGCCTCACCACTTCCGGAGGACGGCGCGCGGGACCTCACCCTGCTCTACCGCGGTCCGCTCGCCTCCTGCGACTACGACTGCCCGTACTGCCCGTTCGCCAAGCGGCGTGACAGCATCGAACAACTAAGGACCGACCGGGCCGCGTTGGAGCGCTTCACCGGCTGGGCCGCCGGGCGCGCGGGCACCGGCGACACCCTGTCGCTGCTGTTCACCCCTTGGGGCGAGGGGCTGGTGCGGTCCTGGTACCGCCGCGCTCTGGTCGAGCTGAGCCGTCTGCCGCATGTCCGCCGCGTCGCGATCCAGACCAACCTCAGCTGCCGCACGGGCTGGCTCGCCGAGGCGGACCTCGACGCCCTCGCCCTCTGGGTCACCTTCCACCCCGGCCAGGTCACCCGCGACCGCTTCCTCGCCAAGTGCCGCGAGCTGGACGCACTCGGTGTGCGTTACAGCGTCGGCGTGGTCGGCCGGCCCGAGCACCTCGCCGAGGCCCGCCAGTTGCGCGCCGAACTCGTCGAGGACGTCTACCTGTGGGTCAACGCCGCCGAGGGCCTCGGCTACACCGACGCCGAGGCCGCGCAGTGGACCGCCCTCGACCCGTACTTCGACTACAGCCGGCACGCCCACCCCAGCGCCGGGCTCCCGTGCCGCACCGGGGAGTCCGTGCTGTCGGTGGACGGCGACGGCACCGTGCGCCGCTGTCACTTCGTGCGGGACGTCCTCGGGAACCTCTACGACGGCAGCTATCGCGCCCGACTGCGGCCGCGTGCCTGTCCGTTGCCGGTCTGCGACTGCCACATCGGTTACGTCCACCTGGAGACCCTGCCGCTGTACGAACTGTTCGGCGCGGGGGTACTGGAGCGCGTTCCGCACGGCTGGCCGGGGGGCCGGTGATAAATCGGTTGCCAGCCAGCCAATCTGTGTGAAAGCGTACGAACAACCATGCAGGACCAGCTGGTTCGGAAGGGAGGCCCGCAGATGATCAGTGGCATACGGCTCGCCGTCGTACCGGGCCTCGTACTCGGTGACACCCCGGCTCGCGCTTCGACGCGTGAGCCGCACCCGGTCTGACGCCCGCGCCCGCCGCACCGGCGGGCCACCGTCCGACGCGCCTGCTGCTCACCTCCTCGTCGAAGTGCTCTTCGTGCCCCCTTGCACGTTCGACCACGAGGAGGCCCGGTGTCCGACACCCACCGGCCCAGCATCGTCACCCTGCCCACCACCTCCGCCCTGCCCGCCCCCTGGCACAGCGAGAACGGCACACCCCCGCCATGCCGCCTGATCGCGGCCGACAACAGCTTGCGCGCCGAGGCCGCCTACCGGTTGGCCTGCGAGGGCACCGCCCTGCTCTGGCAGGGCGACTACCCCGGCGCACTCCGTCTCCTGCACGCCATGCGCCGCCGCGCCGAGCGGCGCCGGCCCCGATCCGCCCCCGGCTCCCCGGCCGAGGCCTTCCGGCAGCACCGACGGGAGCGCGCCCGCCTCGCGCGCGTCCTCGGCATGCTGCTGGTACCGCTCGGCGCGGATCATCGCGCCCGGCTCCACCGGGCGCCCGACGTCCGCGAGGCCTGCCTGGCGGCCTACGGACCGCCCCTTGACAACAGAATCGTGTCCCTTCGCGAGCTCCTCGGTGTGATCGGCGCCCACCAGTGGCGCACCAGGGGCGTCGAGGTTCCGGCCCTCGGCGCCCGCATCCACCCCCACTACGGGGTCTTCTCCCCCGTCCGCGGCGAGTACGTCGACCTCGTCGCCCGGGCGCCGCTGCCACCTGCCGCCCGAGCCCACTCCACTGCCTATGACCTCGGCACCGGCACAGGAGTGCTCGCCGCGCTCCTCGCCCGGCGCGGCCTGCGCAAGGTCCTGGTCACCGACACCAATCCGCGTGCCCTCGCCTGCGCCCGCGACAACGCCCACCGTCTCGGTCTCGCCGACCGCATCGAGACCGCCGGCGCAGGCCTCTACCCTCCCGGCCGCGGCCGAGCCGCCATGGTCGTGTGCAATCCCCCGTGGCTGCCAGGCCGGCCGAGCTCCGCCCTCGACGAGGGCGTCTACGACCGGGACAGCCACATGCTCCACGGCTTCCTCGACGGCCTGGCCGACCGCCTGCTGCCCAGCGGCGAGGGCTGGCTCGTCCTCTCCGACCTCGTCGAACACCTCGGCCTGCGGTCCCGCGCCGACCTGCTCGACGCCGTTTCCGGAGCCGGGCTGCGGGTCACCGGGCGCCTCGACACCGTCCCCCGTCACCCTCGGGCCACCGCCCCCGACCGGGCCGACCCCCTGCTCCGTGCCGCCCGCGCCGCCGAGGTCACCTCACTCTGGAGGCTGGCTCCCGCATGAACCCCGGCGACCTCTAGGAGTACGCCCGTCTCATAGGAGTACGCCCGTCTCACTCACTGCGTCACACCATTCGGACGCGACGCCGCTGCTCGGCCCGCTCGTACGGAGCGGACCGGGCAGCGGCGGCAGGTGCCAGGCGGCGAACCCGCAACAGGCGGACCGGTCGGTCAGCCGTCCGTCTCGTCGTAGCGGCCGCGGCCGAGGCGGCGCAGGTCGAAGGACCAGATGCCGCGCCCGAAGGTGGCGGCGTAGAGCTTGCCGTCCGGGCCGGTCTTCAGCTGCTGCACCGCGGTGGTGGGCAGGTTGCGGCCGAGGACCCGCCAGTCGGTGGTGCCCGGCGCACGGTAGAAGGCGGCGAGGTCGGTGCCGAGGGCCAGGCCGCCGTTCGGCAGGATCTTCACCGAGGTGGCGGGGACGTCCGGCAGATTGGCCGAGACGTCGCTCCAGGTGGCACCCCCGTCATGGGTCTCGAAGAGGTGGCCGACGCCCGCGCCCGGGCCCTCGGTCCAGGTCCGCGAGAAGCCGTTGAAGGCGACGAAGACGTGCTGGGCGTTGTTCTCGTCGACCGCGAAGGAGGAGATGTAGCGGTTCGGCAGGGTACCGTCGACCGGCAGGTTGAGCTGGTGCCAGCCGGTGCCGTCGGTCTTGCCGACCGCGATCCCGCGGCTGAAGCCGACGTTGTTGCACGGACCGCACCAGCCCGCGTACACCGTGCCGTCGACGGTCGCCACCGCCGTGGCGACGTGGCCGGCGCCCAGGTCGTAGGCGCTGGTCCACTCGCTGCCGCTGCGGATCGCGTAGCCCTTGTGCTGCACCCAGACGTGCTGGCCGCCGGCGATCCAGGTGTTGCCGTCCTTCGGGTCGGCGGTGATCGGCGCGATGAAGCGGGCGGCACTGGTGTCCTTGTCCGGCGGGGCGACCTCGAAGGAGGTTGCCTTGCTCGGGTCCTTCGTCCAACTTCCGTCGTTGGTCGCACAGTTCTGGGTGACCCAGATGTCGAGGTAGACGTATTCCTCGGCGATGTTGCAACCGTTGGCCGGGTCCACGATCGTGTCGGCGCCGTCTCCGCCGAAGTTGGAGCCCATCACCTTGTCGTGGGCCCGCAGGATCGACTCGCCGTTGTCCTGGAGACCGCCGCTGACGATCACGCCCCGCCCGGAGCGGTCCGCCGGGTCCTTGCCGACGCCGACCGAGTAGTACTGGAGGGTGTCGATGGTGCCGTCGTTGAGCGGCGTCCAGTCCTTGGCGTGCCCGTACGCGTCCAGCTGGCCGTTGCCGGGACGACGGTAGATGCCGCCGTCGTTGCCGACGTAGACGTTGACCTTGCCCTGGTAGCTGCCGAAGGCGACGGCATGCTGGTCGGAGTGGGTGGTGGGCGAGCAGTCTCCGGTCTGCTTGGCCGGGTCGATGCTCCAGCACGGGAAGCCGTTGTTCCAGTACGGCCCGACGGTGGCCCACTTGGAGCCGCCGTCGGTGGTCTCGAAGACCTCTTCGAGACCCGCGTAGACGTGGTCCGGGTTGGCCGGGTCGACCTGGAGGAACTGGTTGTACCAGGCCTGGATGCCGGGCTGGTATCCCTCGTCCTGGAGGGCGGAGCCGGAGTTCTTCAGCTTGTCCTTGTCCGCGATCTGGGTCCACGGGCCGAACGGGGAGCCGGACTTGGAGACGTAGATGCCCTTGAGGCCGGTGTCCGGGTCGTTGGCCATGACCTCCGGGGACTGGTCGATCGCGTAGTAGCGCGAGCCGTCCGCCGAGCGTGCGAAGGTCACGTTGCCGACGTTCGCCGCGTCCGTCGGCAGGTCGCCGAGTGCGCCGACGCGCTGCCAGGTGCCGTCCGCCGCCTTGCTGTAGAAGCCGTTGTAGCTGTCGCCACTGCGCCAGCCGACCGCCAGGACGACCTTGCCCGGGTCCTTGGGGTCGATCGCTATGTCGTTGGCGATGTTCTTGTACGGCGCGGCCGGGTCACCGGCCTTCGCACCGCCTGGCAGGTACTCCGGGTTGGGCGCGAACTCCAGTGTCCACGGGCCGGACAGGTCCGTCGTGGAGTGGCTCCACACGCCGCGGCTGGTGGCCGCCCACACCTTGCCGCCGCCGAAGCGCAGCGAGTGGATGATGGTCGACTCCAGCTCGGCCCCGCCGACCCGGTTGCCGGGCTGGAACTCGCCGCGCTTCGGGTCCGCGAGCACGTACACGCCGGTGCCGACGTACGAGGTCGCGCCGGTGTTGGACTCACCGGTGGCGTACCAGAGCCGGCCGCCCTCGTCGAGGTTCAGGGTCCCGGTGGACAGCGTGGGCAGTTTGTCGGCGATCGGCTCCCAGTGCCCACCGCCGGTGCGGGAGCGGAACACCCCGCCGTTGGCACCGCCCGCGTACACGTAGCCGTCGGCGTCGGCCGCCAGGCCGGTGATCCGGCCCGTCACCAGGCCGGATCCGCCGCTGGAGTTGGAGTTGACGTCCCGGTAGCGCGGGTCGTCCGAGTTGTAGGGCTTGTCGGTGACGTGGTCCCAGGTGCCGCCGGTGCGCGGCATGGACTGCAACTGCGCCCAGGCCGCGCTGTAGGCGCCCGGCGCGACCACGCCGGGGGCGGTACGGGCCTCGGTGTACTGCGCAGTGCCCTCGGCGGAGTTCTCCGCCTCGTCCCCGCCCTCCCCGGCCTCCGTCTCGACCTTCGGGCTGAGGCTCGGGGCTGCGATCGCGCCGGCGGCGCTGCGGACCTTCTTGGCGTGCCCCTTCCCGATGTCCGCCTGATGCCGGACCTGCCATGGCTGCGGTTGCGGCGGCACCGACGGCGCGGCAAGCGCCTGAGTGCTGGTCAGTCCGATCACGGTGAGCGTGACGGCGCTCATGAGCAGCCGTCGTCGTTGCCTGGTGGGCACGGTGGCGATCCTCCCCTGGAGCCGGTCGCGCGGTCGCGCGCACTCGGCGGAAACAGGGGGTCAGCCTGCTGGGCCCGCCCGGGCAGGGGGAAGGGCCCTACGGTAAAAAAACGGTAATAGTCCTACGGTTTCGAACAGTTGGCATTCACCGAATGCCGGATCACCACCACGTGGACGACCGACTCCGGCCGCTCGGGAGTTCGGCGCCGCACACCGCCACGCGCCGCCAGTCACCGTCACGATTCGCCGGTCACCGCCCACGCACCCTGCGCCAGAGCATGCGCGCCGAGGCGACCGGGTCGAAGGATCCCGGGCGGTCCCGGGTCAGCGGATAGCAGGCGAACCCGATCAGTGCCGCTGTGAAGTGGCCGATGCTGGTGTAGTCCCGGCTCTGCTGCACGCCCAGCCCGTAGACCACCAGCACTCCTGCCGCGTACAGGTACCGCCAGGGCCGCACGATCAGGTAGGTGAGCACCGCGACCACTCCGGCCAGCGCGTAGCTGACGCCGTAGTCCAGGGTGTAGACGGCCCTCGGCGGGGCCAGCCCGTGGTGGATCGCCCAGCCGAGCACGCCCTCGCTGAGGTAGGTGGCGCCGACGTGCGCGAGCGCCGCCACCGAGATCCAGCGCAGCGTGCCGAGCCATCGTTCGGCGGGCACGTGGAAGAGGTTGTACAGCAGGAAGTAGGACAGCCAGCCGCCGCCCGAGATCCACAGGGCGCTGGTCACCAGGACGCTGACCGGCGAGACCTGGAGGTGGTGGAGGTTGGTCGAACGCCGTTGCAGGATGTGATCGGCGGTCGCCGGATCGACGTGCCGGATCACCTGTGTGGTGACGAGCAGGATCGCCAGCCAGATGTAGGTGCCCGGCGCGCGCCGGACGTAGGCCCACACCGCGTGGGCGGCACGCGCCCACCAGGGCGGCCGGTGCGCCTCGGGCCGCCGGTTCGCCTCGGGCCCCCGGGCGGTGCTGCCGGCCATCGACGCCTCCTCGACATTCCTCCCCCCCTCACCCTCACCCTCGCCCGGCCCCGCCGCCACCCGCCACCCGCCACCCGCCACCCGCCACCCGCCACCCGCCACGGCGGAGCCCCACGAGAGATCGTCTCCTTCCCACACACCCAGCTCCGGACCCAACGGCTTTCCGGCCGTTCGCGTACGCTGGCGCTCTGACCGTCCGGCCGCAGCCTCCCGGCCACGTACCGGGCGAGCCGGTCCCGGGAACCGCCGAGCAAGGGCACCAGGCACGATGAGCGATCGCCTCGCAACGAGGACACCGACCGACCCCGCTGCTTCCCGGCACCCTGTGTTGAGAGCCGCCGCCCGACTGCGGCTCACCACGGCGTACGTCCTGCTGCTGACCGTGACGGCCTCCTGGCTGGCGAGCCAGGGCCATGCCGAGCGAGCCCGGTTCGTCCGGCACAACAGCAGCAACGTCCACCACATGGAGGTGGGCAAGTGGTGGACGATGTTCACCAGCGGCCTGGTGGTCGACGGGGTTCCGGCTTGGGCGGGCATCGCGGCGGTCGCCGTCGTCCTGGGCCTGGCCGAGTGGCGCTGGGGTCCGGCCCGGGCCGGCGCGGTCTTCGTCTTCGGGCACCTGGGCGCCACACTGCTCACCGAGGGTGCCATGTGGGTGATGGTGACCGCCCGCATCCCGGGCGCGCTCTCCCACGCCCGGGACGTGGGCATCAGCTACGGCCTGGTCGCCACCGGCGCCTGCCTCCTCGCCCTCGGCCCGCACCCGCTACGCCGCTACGGCCTGTCGGCGCTCGCCCTGGCCCTGGCCACCGCTTGGGCGCTGGACCAGCAGCTGGCCGACGCCGGCCATCTGGCCGCCCTCGGGCTGGGCGCCCTCGCCTCCCGTACCGCCTGGCTGCGCACCCGGGCACCCGCCCGGGCCTCCTGACCTACCCCAACCATCCGACCGCACAAGCTAGTTGGCCGAATCGCCGAAGGCCCGCGACGCCCCGGCAGGCCCCCGTCACCACCCAGACTTTCGTATGCTCTTGCATTACTCTGCAAATCTATGCCAGAGTTCGGGCATCGGATCGATTACGCCGAATCCCGTTACACATCGCTAGATCAGGGGCCCGCTCCGCGCGGGTCAAGGGTGCATCCATGTCGAAGGTCTTGAGCAAGCTGCCGGTCGGTGAACGGATCGGCATCGCATTCTCCGGTGGGTTGGACACCTCCGTCGCCGTCGCGTGGATGCGCGAGCACGGTGCCCTCCCCTACGCCTACACGGCCGACATCGGCCAGTACGACGAGCCGAACCTCGCCGACGTGCCGGCCCGGGGCCGCGCGTACGGCGCCGAGCAGGCCCGGCTGGTCGACTGCCGGGCCGCGCTGGTCGAGGAGGGCCTGGCCGCCCTCGCCTGCGGCGCCTTCCACATCCGCTCCGCCGGGCAGACGTACTTCAACACCACCCCGCTCGGCCGCGCCGTGACCGGCACTCTGCTGGTGCGCGCCATGCAGGAGGACGGCGTTTCCATCTGGGGCGACGGCTCCACCTACAAGGGCAACGACATCGAGCGGTTCTACCGCTACGGTCTGCTCGCCAACCCCAACCTGCGGATCTACAAGCCATGGCTGGACCAGGCGTTCGTCGACCAGCTCGGCGGCCGCAAGGAGATGTCCGAGTGGCTCGCCGAGCGCGACCTGCCCTACCGGGACTCCGCCGAGAAGGCCTACTCCACCGACGCCAACATCTGGGGCGCCACCCACGAGGCCAAGCGGCTGGAGTACCTGGACGCCTCCCTGGAGATCGTCAGCCCGATCATGGGCGTGGCCTTCTGGGACCCGGCGGTCGAGATCCAGACCGAGGACGTCACCGTCGAGTTCGAGTTCGGCCGCCCGGTCCGGATCAACGGCCAGGAGTTCGCCAGTGCCGTCGACCTCGTCCACGAGGCCAACACCATCGGTGGCCGTCACGGTCTGGGCATGTCGGACCAGATCGAGAACCGCATCATCGAGGCCAAGAGCCGCGGCATCTACGAGGCCCCCGGCATGGCGCTGCTGCACATCGCCTACGAGCGGCTGCTCAACGCCATCCACAACGAGGACACCCTCGCCACGTACCACACCCAGGGCCGGCGGCTCGGCCGGCTGCTCTACGAGGGCCGCTGGTTCGACCCGCAGTCGCTGATGCTCCGGGACAGCATTCAGCGCTGGATCGGCCACCCCGTCACCGGCAGCGTCACCCTGCGGCTGCGGCGGGGCCAGGACTACTCGGTCATCGACACCCAGGGCCCCAACTTCAGCTACCACCCCGAGAAGCTGTCGATGGAGCGCAGCGTCGACGCCGCGTTCGTCCCGGACGACCGCATCGGCCAGCTGACCATGCGCAACCTCGACATCGCCGACTCGCGCAGCAAGCTGGAGCAGTACGCCGTGCACGGCCAGCTGGCGCCGTGGAGCGGCCTGATCGGCGAGCTCGCCCCCGGCGGCGCGGCTCCCATCGCCGCCGGCACCGGTGCCGAGGGCGCCTCCACCGCGCTCGACCACGCGGCGATCGAGTCCGGCACCGACTGACGCGCCTCGCGCCCGCGCAGGGCCGTCGCACCCCAGCGG
>NZ_JBHVFE010000063.1:0-28250 GCF_042801945.1 Kitasatospora sp. NPDC057542 | reverse complement strand
GAGGAGACCCCTCCGCGCCCCGTGCGTGTGATGGCGGCGCCGCCTTCGGCCGCCGGGGCCCCGCACCCGCTCCGGCGGGCCTGCGGCGCCGGGATCAGGACGCGTTGGCCTTCTCGTAGGCCTCGCGCACGTTGCTCGGAACCCGGCCGCGGTCGTTGACCTCCAGGCCCTGCTCCTTGGCCCACGCGCGGATCTTGGCGGTGTCGGGCGCACCGCCGCCGGACGGACGCGCAGCACCGCCGCGACCCGGACGACGGGCGCCGCCGGCGAGCCGGCCGCTCTGCTTGCGGCCCTTCTCCACGTACGGCGCCAGCAGACCGCGGAGCTTGTCCGCGTTGGCGCTCTTCAGGTCGATCTCGTAGGCAACGCCGTCGAGGGCGAACGTCACCGTCTCGTCCGCCGAACCGCCGTCGAGATCGTCTTCAAGAATGACCTGCACCCTCTGTGCCACGGGCTTCCCTTTCCGCTAAACGACCCATTGCCTAAGGAAAGGAAAGCGCCTTTCTCCGGAAAACACAAACCCTTGACCCGGGTGGAGCGGCTCAGAGGTGCAGCAGCATGCGTGAGTTGCCCAGTGTGTTGGGCTTCACCCGCTCCAGGTCGAGGAACTCGGCGACGCCTTCATCGTACGAGCGGAGGAGTTCTTCATAGACATCCGTAGCGATCGCCGCCGGGTCTGTCGTACCATCATCGGTTTCCTGGAGCTCGCCGATCTCGACGAAACCGTGTTTCGCGAAGAACGCGACCTCGAACGTCAAGCAGAAAATCCGACGGACGCCCAGCCAGCGTGCCGTCTGCACCAGCTTCTCCAGCAGGAGGTGCCCGATCCCGGTGCCCCGGACGACCGGATCCACCGCGAGCGTGCGGACCTCGGCGAGGTCCTCCCACATCACGTGCAGTGCGCCGCAGGCCACCACCACGCCGTTGTCGTCGCGTTCCGCGACCCAGAACTCCTGGACGGATTCGAACAGTGTGACTGTGGGCTTGTCCAGCAGAATGCCGTCGCGCGCGTAGGTGTCGATGAGCCTGCGTACTGCCCGCACGTCCGTGGTCCGCGCCCGGCGGATGGTGACCTCCATGGTCGGGACGTTATCGCGCCGCTCCCGGTTCCGTCCCACCGGTATCCGGTCCGTCGTCCGCGGAATCCGCGCTGCTCGGATCGGACGGGAACAGTGCGGCCACCCGCAAGGCGTCCCGGAGCGCTTCGCGTTGCTCGGGCGACATCAGGCCGAAGAAGTGCACCAGGGCCGCCGCCGGATTGTCACTGGTGGCCCAGGCGTCGTTCATCAGGGCCGCCGTGTACGCCTCACGCGAGGAGACCGGTTCATATCGATAGGCCCGGCCGACCCGCTCGCGGCGCAGCCAGCCCTTTCTGTGGAGCTTGTCCAGGACGGTCATCACCGTGGTGTACGCGATTTCGCGTTCGGACCGCAGATCCAGGAGAACCTCGCGAACCGTGACCGGTCGGTTCCACTGCCACACCCGGGTCATGATGGCGTTCTCAAGTTCGCCGAGTTGCCGGACCATAGTGCGGCCAGGATAGGGAGTGAATGGGGCAAATCTTGTGAAGTGCGCCAAACCGGCGCGCCGCCACCCCCGGGAATCGGGAATGGCGGCGCCCCCGTCGAACCGGGCGGCTGACGGCGTCGGTCGCGGGTGCCGCCCGTCGGTCCTCGCGGTCCTCGCGGGGCCGCTCGACCATGCGGGATCAGTCGATGTCTTCCTTGGTTCGCTGGGCCCCGCCCTGGCTGCGGACGATGGCCCGCACCAGGAACCCGAAGCCGATCGCCATGACCAGCGGCGGCACGATCGCGCTGACGTAGTCCATCAGGTCACTCCTCCTCGGTCGTCTCCGCCGTGGCGGCGGAAGCCTTCGGCTCCGGCTTCACCAGCGGGAAGAGCACCGTCTCCCGGATGTTCTTGCCGGTCAGCAGCATGATCAGGCGGTCCACGCCGAGGCCGAGGCCACCGGTCGGGGGCATCGCGTACTCCAGGGCACGCAGGAAGTCCTCGTCCACCTGCATCGCCTCGACGTCGCCGCCGGCCGCCAGCAGCGACTGGGCGGTGAGACGGGCGCGCTGCTCGACCGGGTCGACCAGCTCGGAGTAGGCGGTGCCGATCTCCGTACCGAAGATCACCAGGTCCCACTTCTCGGCCACGCCGGGCTGCGAGCGGTGCTGGCGGGTCAGCGGGGAGACCTCGGTCGGGTAGTCCTTGATGAAGGTCGGCCGGACGGCGTTCTCCTCCAGCAGGCGCTCGACCATCTCCAGCACGATCTGACCGTGGCCCCAGTCCTTCTCGAACGGGATGCCGTGCTCGGTGGCCAGCTTGCGCAGCTCCTCGACGCCGGTCTCCGGGGTGACCTCGACGCCCAGGTGGGCGGAGATGCCCGGGTAGACGCAGACCTCCTCCCACGGCTCGGCCAGGTCGATCTCGTGCTCGACGCCGTGCGCGTCCATGCCCTTGATCACCGTGGTGCCCAGCGCGTCCCGGGCCGCGTTGACGATCGTCTCGCGGATCAGCTCGGCCTGGGTGTCGTAGTCGCCGTACGCCTCGTACGACTCCAGCGAGGTGAACTCCGGGTTGTGGGTGGAGTCCGCGCCCTCGTTGCGGAAGTTGCGGTTGATCTCGAAGACCTTCTCGGCGCCGCCGACCACCAGCCGCTTGAGGTACAGCTCGGGGGCGATGCGCATGTAGAGGTCGATGTCGTACGCGTTGATGTGCGTCTTGAACGGACGCGCGTTGGCGCCGCCGTGCACCGGCTGGAGCATCGGGGTCTCGACCTCGATGTAGCCGCGGTCCTCGTACGTGCGGCGGATCGAGCGGACGACCTTGCTGCGCAGGTGCAGGATCTCGCGGGCCTCGGGGTTGACGATGAGGTCCACGTAGCGCTGGCGGACCCGGGCCTCCGGGTCGGTCAGGCCCTTGTGCTTGTCCGGCAGCGGGCGCAGGCACTTGGCGGTGAGCTCCCAGCGGTCGACCATCACGGACAGCTCGCCGCGCTTGGAGGTGATCACCTCGCCCTCGACGCCGACCTGGTCACCGAGGTCGATGTCGGCCTTCCAGGCCGCCAGCCGCTCAGCGCCCAGCTTGTCCAGGGAGAACATCACCTGGAGGTCGCCGGTGCCGTCGCGCAGGGTGGCGAAGCAGAGCTTGCCGCCGGTGCGGGAGAGGATCACGCGGCCGGTCACGCCGGCCCGCTCGCCGGTCGCGGTGTCCGGCTCCAGGTCCGGGTGCTTGGCACGCAGGTCCGCGATGGTGGTGGTGCGGGGGAATCCGACCGGGTACGGGTCGACACCGGCCGCCCGGAGCCGGTCCAGCTTCTCGCGCCGGACGCGCATCTGCTCGGGAAGGTCGTCGGTCGCGGGAACAAGGCTCTGATCGGTCACCCCACAAGGGTAGCCAGCCACACACGGTGCTCCGCCACGGGATTACCGCAAGGGGGAGACCGCGGCGGCGGTCTCCCCTCGGGGGCGGCGGGTGATCCGGCTCAGCCGGTGCCGGTGGCGAGTTCGATGTCCTCGATCTCGTCGGGGCCCTGGTCGGTGGGCGGAGCGGGGTGGGCCGGGGGCTTGGGGCGGCGGCCGAACAGCTCGGCGGGGGTGGGCATCCGGTGCGGACGGGGCGGGGTCTTCGCGGCGGCGGGCTGCTCCGGGCGGGAGTCGGTGCTGCTCATGGTGGTCCGTCCTCCTACAGGGGTGGGGTGACTGTTCGGCGGTGCGGCGGGGCTCGGTACGGCCACCAGGTGGCGGGGCTGCCCGGCGTGGAGGGCGAGCCGCTCGCGGACGGCGGCCTCGGCCAGCGCGTGGCAGCGCCCGGCCAGCCGGGAGCGGCGGGACCGCTCGCCCTGGCCGCAGGGCTGGCGGGTCAGCCCGCGCAGTGCGGTGAGGTCCTCCGGCCCGGGCAGGTACCCGTCGGACACCGCCTCCTCCAGCCGCTCCAGGTAGCCCGGGGCGCTGCCGGGCAGGGCGGAGCGGTAGCGTCCGAGGTCGGCGAGCAGGAAGGCGCGCAGCCGGCCGCCCTCCTGGACGGCCTCGTCGATCGCCTCGGTCAGGCGCAGGGCGTCCTGGACGTCCTCCGCCCAGAGCTCGACGCCCGGCCCGGCGAGCGCCGGCCGTTCGGGCCGCTGGAGGTGGACGGGGACAGCGGGGTGCAGGGCTTGGGCGAGGGCTCGGCGCAGCACGCGGACTTCGTCGGCGCTGAAGGCCATGCCGCCGCGCGATCCGTGTGGCGTAGGCATGGGCTGACACTACGTGAGGAATATCCGATTTGTCGGTAACGTCGCGCCGAACCACCCACGTTTGGCCTGGTGAAAAAACCTTTTGCCTCCACCTGTAACGACCCCCGGGGCCTGACTGGTCATCCAGGTGTCAGGGGAGAACGAGCGAGGGGGCCGGGCAGGATGCAACCGGACGGTCAGGGGAAGGCGGCCCGGGGCGGGCGGCGGGACGAGGACTTCCAGGCCTTCGCGGCCGCCCGTGCCAGAGCGCTCTACCGGTCGGCCTGCCTGCTCGCCGGCGGGGACACCCACCTCGCCGAGGACCTGGTGCAGGAGGCGCTCGGGCGGATCTACGCCCAGTGGCACCGCACCTCCTGGTTCGGCGGCAAGCGCCGGATCGACAACCCGGCCGGGTGCGCCCACACCGTGCTGGTGCGGGTCTTCCTCTCGCACCGCGGCCGCCGCTCCAGCGGCGAGCGGCCGGTCGGCGCGGTGCCGGACGGCGAGGCCCCGCAGGGCGACCCGGAACTGCGGCTGGCCCTGATGGACGCGCTCGGCCGGCTCGCGCCGCGCGACCGGGCGGTGCTGGTCCTGCGCTACTGGGAGGGCCGCAGCGTCGAGGAGACCGCCGCGATCCTGCACCTCACCCCGGGCGCCGTCCGGACCCAGGCCTTCCGTGCGCTCGGCCGGATCCGCGGCGTCCTCGGCCACAGCCTCGGCGAGCCGGCCGGGCGCTGAGCCGGCCGGCACGTCGACGTCACTGCACTATTCGCGTCAACTCGATTGATAGAGAGGCTGGTTCAGCATGTCCGCAGAGCACGACGGGCCCGACGAGCGGTTCGAGCGGGCCTTCACCGAGGCCCTCGGCCGGGGCCGGCGGGTCCTACGACACCGAGGCCACCAGGCTGGTCGACACCGGCTGGTCGTACGGCCGCCGGCTGCGCCGCAGGCGGCGGATCGGCACCGCGGCGGGCGCCGCCGCGCTGGCCCTGGCCGGGGTGGGCACGGCCGCGTTCGGCGGCCTGCTGCCCGGGCCCGGCACGGTGGCGGTCGGCGCGTCGCCGGGCGGGTCGCCGAGCGCCGCCGCCCCGATCACCGGGCCGGAGTTCCTGGGGATGCTCACCGAACTGCTGCCGCAGGGGGCGGTGCAGGTGGGCGAGGCCAGGGGCACCGAGAGCGACACCCCGCAGCTGCGGCTGGTCCTGGACGACGGGAACGGCCCGGCCCAGTACCTGTTCTGGATCACGCGGTCCTACGGTGCCGACAGGACCTGCCCGCCCTCGCCGATCGGTGGTGACGCCTGCACCGAGACGGCCCTCCCGGACGGAGGCCACCTGCGCCTCTACCAGGCCGCCACCCGGGACGGGGAACCGGCCGGCTCGAAGGTGTGGTCCGCCCTGCTGACCGGGCCCGGCTACCAGATGCTGCTCCAGGAGTGGAACCGCGAGCCGCTGGAGCAGGGCGCGCCGATCACCCGGACCGACCCGCCGCTGACGCCGGAGCAACTCGCCGCGGTGGTGAAGGACCCGCGCTGGCGGAAGGTCCTGGAGGCACTGCCTGGGAGCCTGGTGATGGTGACCGTCCCGCCGGGCACGACCATCGGGATCGGCGGGGGCTTCCCGTCGGGGGGGGAATGGTACCCGCGGACGGCCCCGACGCCCGCTCCCTGAGCGCGGCTCAGCCGGCGGCGGGCCGGTTGCGCTCGTACACCAGGCGCAGGCCGATCAGGGTCAGCCAGGGCTCGTGCACGTCGATGGTGGTGGCCTCGCCGAGGACCAGGGGCGCGAGGCCGCCGGTGGCGATCACCTGGACGTCGTCCGGGTCCTTGGCCAGCTCCCGGGCCATCCGCTCGACCAGGCCGTCGACCTGGCCGGCGAAGCCGTAGAGGATGCCGGACTGCATGCCCTCGACGGTGTTCTTGCCGATCACGTTGCGCGGGCGGGCCAGCTCGATCTTGCGCAGCTGGGCGCCGCGGACGCCGAGCGCCTCGACCGAGATCTCGATGCCGGGGGCGATCGCGCCGCCGACGTAGTCGCCGCGGGCGTTGACGGCGTCGAAGGTGGTCGCGGTGCCGAAGTCGACCACGATGCACGGGCCGCCGTACAGGTGGTTGGCGGCCAGCGCGTTGACGATCCGGTCGGCGCCGACCTCCTTGGGGTTGTCCATCAGGACGTGCACCCCGGTCTTCACGCCGGGCTCCACGATCACCGCGGGGACGTCGCCGTAGTAGCGGCGGGTCACCTCACGGAGCTCGTGGAGCACGGCGGGGACGGACGAACAGATCGCCAGGCCCTCCACCGCGGCCTCCCGGACCGCGGTGTGGTTGCCCATCAGCCCTTGCAGCAGCACCGCCAGTTCATCGGCCGTGCGGCGCGGATCGGTGGAGATCCGCCAGTGTTCCACCACGTCCTCGCCGTCGAACAGGCCGAGCGTGGTCTGGGTGTTGCCGACGTCGATGGTGAGGAGCACGGGGACGCTTTCTGCGAGTCGGGACAGGTCTGTTCTCGCCCTGACGGTCAGGCGCGCAGGTCCAGGCCGATGTCCAGGATCGGCGAGGAGTGGGTGAGCGCGCCCACGGCCAGGTAGTCGACACCAGTCTGGGCGACCTCGCGCGCGCTGGCCAGGGTCAGTCCGCCGGAGGCCTCCAGCTTCGCCCGGCCCGCCACCAGCGCGACGGCCTCCTTCAGCTGCCCGACGGTGAAGTTGTCCAGCAGGATCAGGTCCGCCCCGGCCTCCAGCACCGGCGGGATCTGCTCCAGGGTGTCCACCTCGATCTCGACCGGCAGCTCCGGGTACGCGGCCCGGACGGCCCGGAAGGCCTCGACCACGCCGCCGGCCGCGACCACGTGGTTGTCCTTCACCAGCGCGGCGTCGGAGAGCGCCATCCGGTGGTTGGCGCCGCCGCCGCAGCGCACCGCGAACTTCTCCAGGGCGCGCAGGCCCGGGGTGGTCTTGCGGGTGTCACGGACCACCGCGCCGGTGCCCTCCAGGGCGTCCGCCCAGGCGCGGGTCGCGGTGGCGATGCCGGACAGGTGGCAGAGCAGGTTGAGCGCGCTGCGCTCCGCGGTCAGCAGGTCGCGGGTGCGGGAGCGGACCGAGAGCAGCACCTGGCCGGCCTCCACCCGGTCGCCGTCCTCGACGTGCCGCTCGACCTCGAACTCCTCCTCGCAGACCAGCGAGACGACCGCCTCGGCGACCCGCAGGCCGGCCACCACGCCGGCCTGGCGGGCGGTGAAGTCGGCGGTCGCGACGGCCTCGGCGGGCACGGTCGCCACCGAGGTGACGTCCTCGCCGCCGGCCAGGTCCTCGGCCAGCGCCAGGGTGGCGATGTCCTCGACCTCGACCGGGTCCAGCCCGGCCTGCTCCAGCAGCTCGGCCAGCTGCGGGTCCAGGCCGGTCTCGTAGCCCTCGCCGTCCCCGCAGGCGCAGCCGTCGCCGCAGCCGCCGGCCATCGGGAGTTCCTCGTGGGAGTGGGTCATGGTTCTACTGCTCCTCAGGGGTGCTGACCGGGCCGCCGGTGGCGGCGAGGGTGGTGATCAGATGGCGTCGCCAGTGGGCGTCGTCGCGCTCGGGGAAGTCCTCGCGCCAGTGGCAGCCGCGGGTCTCCGCGCGCTGCGCGGCGGCCGCGACCAGCGCGGTGGCGACCAGCAGCAGGTTGGCGGCCTCCCAGGTCTCCACCCGGGGGTCGGCCGGCTTCTCCTCGGCGACGTGCGCGTAGCCCTGTTCGGCGATCAGGCCGAGCCCGGCCGCGGTGCCGGCCATCGAGGAGGCCGAGCGCAGCACGCCCGCGCCGCGCGACATCAGCCGCTGGATCTCGGCGCGCGCCTCGGAGGGTGGCAGCGGGACCGGGTGCGCGGACCGGGTGGCCTCGACGTCCACGGTGCGCTCGGGCAGCTCGCCGGCCCGGTGCCGGCCGGTCAGGTCGGCGGCGATCCGCTCGGCGAAGACCAGGCCCTCCAGCAGCGAGTTGGAGGCCAGCCGGTTGGCGCCGTGCACCCCGGTGCAGGCGACCTCGCCGCAGGCGTACAGGCCGGGGACGCTGGTGCGGCCGTGCCCGTCGGTGCGCACGCCACCGGAGGCGTAGTGCGCGGCCGGGGCGACCGGGATCGGCTCGGTGACCGGGTCGATGCCGTGCGCGCGGCAGGAGGCGAGGATGGTCGGGAAGCGCTGCTCCCACATCTCGGCGCCGAAGTGCCGCCCGTCCAGGAACATGTGGTCGGCGCCCTGCTCCTGCATGCGCCGGGTGATCGCCTTGGCGACGATGTCGCGCGGGGCCAGTTCGGCCAGCTCGTGCTGCCCGACCATGAACCGGACACCATCCGCGTCCACCAGGTGGGCGCCCTCGCCGCGCACGGCCTCGGAGACCAGCGGCTGCTGGCCCTCGGCCTCCGGGCCGAGCCAGAGCACGGTCGGGTGGAACTGGACGAACTCCAGGTCGGTGACGGCGGCGCCGGCCCGCAGCGCGAGCGCCACGCCGTCGCCGGTGGAGACCGCCGGGTTGGTGGTGGCGGAGAAGACTTGGCCCATGCCGCCGGTGGCGAGCACCACCGCGCGGGCCCGGACGGCGCCCACGCCGTCGCGCTGGCCCTCGCCCATCACGTGCAGGGTGAGCCCGGCGGCGTGGCCCGCGGCGTCGGTGAGCAGGTCGAGGACGAGCGCGTGCTCGATCAGCTCGATGCCGGGGTCGGTGTGGACGGCGGCGACCAGGGCGCGCGATATCTCGGCGCCGGTGGCGTCTCCGCCCGCGTGGACGATCCGGTCGCGGTGGTGGCCGCCCTCGCGGGTCAGCAGGATCTCGCCGTCCTCGCCCCGGTCGAACAGGGCGCCGGTGGCGATCAGCCGGCGGACGGCGTCCGGGCCCTCGGTGACCAGGGTGCGCACGGCCTCCTCGTCGCAGAGCCCGGCGCCGGCCACCAGGGTGTCGTCCAGGTGCTGCTCGGGGGTGTCCCCCTCGCCCAGGGCGGCCGCGACGCCGCCCTGGGCCCAGCGGGTGGAGCCGTCGTCCAGCATCGCCTTGGTGACCACCATGACCCGCAGGCCGGCCTTGCGGACGTTGAGCGCGACGGTGAGGCCGGCGACCCCGGAGCCGACCACGACCACGTCGGTGGCGGCGGTCCAGCCGGGGGCCGGGGCGGTGAGGCGGTGCGTGGACATGGGTGGGTGGCTCCTTCAGCGCGAGGCGGCGTCGGCCGCGCCGTTGCCGTCACCGTACGCCCTGTCCCCCCGGAGCAGCCCGGTGCCCTCCTGGGCCTGTGCCGGGTCCCCGCCCAGGCCGGTGATCCGGTTCCGCTCGTCCACGAAGACGATCTTCGGCTCGTAGCCCTTGGCCTCGGCCGTGTCCATCTGCCCGTAGGCGATGAGTATGACCAGGTCGCCGGGGTGGACCAGACGGGCGGCGGCGCCGTTGATGCCGATCACGCCGGAGCCGCGCGGGCCGGCGATGGTGTAGGTCTCCAGCCGGGCGCCGTTGTTGATGTCGACGATGTGGACCAGCTCGCCGGGGAGCAGGTCGGCGGCGTCGAGCAGGTCCTCGTCCACCGTGACGGAGCCGACGTAGTGCAGGTCGGCCTGGGTCACGGTGGCCCGGTGGATCTTGGACTTGAGCATGGTGCGGAGCATGTGGTCACGCCTCCTGTGAGTGCATGCCGGAAAGGGGGTCCTGCTGCCGGTACTCGCTACCGGACGACGGTGCGGAACTACCGGACGATGATGCGGACGTTGTCGATCAGGCGGGTCGGGCCCACCTCCGCGGCGACGGCCAGCACCGCCTCGCCCTGGAAGTCGTCCGCCGCCTCCGAGAAGTCGTGCGGGTCGATCAGGGCGAGGTAGTCCAGGGTGACGCCCTCGGCGCCGTCCAGAACGGCCGAGGCGGCCTCGCGGACGGCCTTCGGGCCCTGCGCGGCGGCGTCCCGGCCGGCGAACAGGGCCTTGGACAGGGCGAGCGCGTGGGCGCGCTCCTGCGCCGACAGGTAGCGGTTGCGCGAGGACAGCGCCAGGCCGTCCTCCTCGCGGACCGTCGGCACGCCGACGATCTCGACGTCGAAGTCCAGGTCGGCGACCATCCGCTGGATGATCGCCAGCTGCTGGGCGTCCTTCTCGCCGAAGAAGGCGAAGTCCGGGTCGGTGATGTGCAGCAGCTTGGCGACCACGGTCAGCACGCCGTCGAAGTGGCCGGGCCGGGTGGCGCCCTCGTAGCGCTCGCCCATCGGGCCGGCCGCCATCCGCACCTGCGGCTCGCCGTTCGGGTAGACCTCCTCGACGGACGGCGCGAAGACCACGTCGGCGCCGTTCTCCTCGGCCAGCCGCAGATCGGCGTCGAGGGTGCGCGGGTAGCGCTCCAGGTCCTCGTTCGGGCCGAACTGGAGCGGGTTGACGAAGACCGTCACCGCGACCCGGCCCTCCCGGCCGACCTGCTTGCGGGCGGCCCGGATCAGCGCGGCGTGGCCCTCGTGCAGCGCGCCCATGGTCATCACGACGGCGTTGTCCACCGGCCGCTCGTCCGGCCAGAACGCGGCCTCGAAGTCGTCCACGGTGTGCGTGACGACGGCCCGGTGGACCTTCGGCGTCCGCTGGGGCTTGCTTCGCTGGGCCTTGCCCGCCATTCCTGCGCTCCTTCGATCATTCGGCTGCGCGACGTGTCGCCGCCTTGTTGCGCTCCGTCCCGTGCGGTAGCGCACCGGGCAGGGCTTGTCCGTCATGAGGCCGCTTCGGCGGCCGAGTGAGAAGCCCCGGTCCAGGCCGGGGAGGAGTCACTCAGCGCGTCTCCTCGTTGAGAGCGTCCAGCACAGCGGCCGCAGCGTCGGTCGAGAGAGTCCCGTTCGCCACCGCCCGCTGGGCGGTGGCACGGGCCATTGCACGATACGCCGCCGGGATGTCCGGGGACACCGTACTGAGCTGTGCCAGATGGCGCCGTACGGTGCCCGCGTCGCCCCGGGCGACCGGGCCGGTGAGGGCCGCGTCGCCGGAGCGCAGGCTGTTGTCCAGGGCGGCTCCCAGCAGCGGGCCGAGCATCCGGCCGGGCTCGGCGACGCCGGCCGTGCGCAGCAGGTCCATCGCCTGCGCGACCAGGGTGACCAGGTGGTTCGCGCCGTGCGCGAGGGCGGTGTGGTAGAGCGGGCGGACCTCCTCGGGCACCCACTCGGGTTCGCCGCCCATCTCCACCACCAGCGCCTCGGCGACCGGCCGCAGCTCCTCGGGAGCGGTCACGCCGAACGGGCAGCCGGCCAGCCGGGCCAGGTCCACCGAGGTGCCGGCGAAGGTCATCGCCGGGTGCAGGGCCAGCGGCAGCGCCCCGGCCCGGGTGGCGGGCTCCAGGATGGCGACGCCGTGCGCGCCGGAGGTGTGCACGACCAGCTGGCCCGGGCGGACGGCGCCGGTGGCGGCCAGTCCGGCCACCAGGTCGGCCAGCGCGTCGTCCGGGACGGTCAGCAGCACCAGGTCGGCGGCGGCCAGCACCTGCGGCGGGGTGACGATCCGCACGCCCGGCAGCAGCGCCTCGGCGCGGCGGCGGGAGGCGGCGGACACCCCGGAGGCGGCGACCACGGTGTGCCCGGCGAGCTGGAGCGCCGCGCCCAGCGCGGGGCCGACCCGGCCGGTGCCGACCACGCCGACGGCCAGCCGGGCCGGGCGGTTGCCGGGGTCGCCGGGATCGCCGAAAGCCCGGTCGCCGAGACCGTCGGCGAGCGGGCCGAACTCGCCGGAGTCGGCGAAGCCGGACGGATTCACGTCCACCCTTGTCCTGCCTTGTCCTGAATGACCGTTCCAGTCCACTCGACGGGTACCGGACGTACCGCCCCAGTCTACGGGGGCGCCCGAATGGCACAGCGGCTCAGTCGGTGGCCCCGGCCCGGATCAGCCCGGCCTCGTACGCCAGCACCACCGCCTGGACCCGGTCGCGCAGGCCCAGCTTGGCCAGGATCCGGCCGACGTGGGTCTTCACGGTGGCTTCGGAGAGCACCAGCCGGGCCGCGATCTCGCCGTTCGACAGCCCCTGGGCGACCAGCAGGAACACCTCCCGCTCGCGCTCGGTCAGCGGGCCGAGGGCGTCCGAGCCGGGAGAGCTGTGCGGGGTGGGCAGCACCTCGGCGAAGCGGTCGATCATCCGGCGGGTGGTGGTCGGGGCGACCACCGCGTCCCCGCCGTGCACCGCGCGGATCGCGGCCACCAGCTCGGTCGGCGGGACGTCCTTGAGCAGGAAGCCGCTGGCGCCGGCCTTGAGCGCGGCGAAGGCGTACTCGTCCAGGTCGAAGGTGGTGAGGATGAGCACGTGCGGGGCGTTCGGCAGCGGGCTGCCGTCCTCGGCCAGGCAGATCCGGCGGGTCGCCTGCACGCCGTCCAGCCGCGGCATCCGGACATCCATCAGGATCACGTCCACCTCGGTGCGCCGCAGCAGCTCCAGGGCCTGCGCGCCGTCGCCCGCCTCGGCGGCGATCTCGATGTCGCCCTGCGACTGGAGGATCATCCGGAAACCGGTGCGCAGCAGTTCCTGGTCATCGACGAGCATCACGCGGATGGTCAAGGTGGGACTCCTTGGAGGGTGGACGGCGGACGGGGCTAGTGGGCCGCCTTGAGCGGCAGGACGGCGCGGATCCGGAAGCCGCCGCCGGGGCGGGGGCCCACGTCGAGGCTGCCGCTGACCATGCCGACGCGCTCGCGCATGCCGATCAGGCCGTGGCCGAGGCCGTCCGCGCCGCCGGCGGCCAGCTGCTCTTCGGTGCTGCCGCGCCCGTCGTCCTCCACCAGGACGGCCAGCTCGCGCTCGCCGAAGTCGACCGCGACCCGGGCGTGCGCGTCGGGGCCGCCGTGCTTGCGGACGTTGGTGAGCGCCTCCTGGACGATCCGGTAGACGGTCAGCTCGACGCCGCGCGGCAGCTCGCGCGGGTGCCCGGAGGTGGCGTAGTCCACGTCGAGCCCGGCCGTGCGGACCTGCTCCAGCAGCTCCGGCAGCTCCTCGACGCCCGGCTGCGGCACGTACTCCTCGGCCTTGGTGTCGGAGGTGCGCAGCACGCCCAGCAGGCGGCGCATCTCGACCAGCGCCTGGCGGCCGGTGGAGGCGATCGTGCCGAGCGCCTCCTTCGCCTGCTGCGGGGAGTTGTCCAGGACGTACGCGGCGCCGTCGGCCTGGACGATCATCACCGAGACGTTGTGCGCGACCACGTCGTGCAGCTCGCGGGCGATCCGGGCCCGCTCGGCGGCGACCGCCACCTTGGACTGGGCGTCCCGCTCGCGCTCCAGCCGGGCGGCGCGGTCCTCCAGCTCGACCAGGTAGGCGCGGCGCACCCTGGTCAGCCGGCCCCAGGCCCAGCAGAGGATGAACGGCGTGCTCATCAGCAGCGTGATCAGCGCCGCCTCGCCGAAGGCGTACGGGCGGGTGTGCGCGTCGCCCGCCGTGTCGAAGATCGTCTTCACCGGCATCATCTGCCAGAACACCAGCGGCCCGGCGGCCAGTCCGGCCGCCAGCGCCAGCCGGGAGGTCCACTTCCGGCCGAAGGCGGCGCCGGTGTAGGCGAAGACCAGGTAGGCGATCGAGGAGCCCTCCGGCGTGACGTTCACGACCACCTGGCCGACGCCGATGCAGGTGGCGGCGGCCACCGTGAGGTCGGGGTGGCGCCTCCGGAAGACCATCAGCAGCGGCAGCAGCACCGCGATCAGGATCGAGGCGTCGAAGCGCCAGCCCTCGTCGGCGTAGTTGTCGCTCGGCACCAGGCCGAAGAACAGCACGATCGACGCCCAGGCGGCGTCGACCACCATGGGGTGACGGCGGAGCCAGGCGTTGAGTCGATGCACGTGTCCAGCGTAGGCAGTCGTTCCGCATGCCCAGGTCCGCCGGTAGGGCGATCCGTCCTACTCCGTAGGTCGGAGAGGCACCCGGGCCGATGGGGAGGGTCTCCCCTGACCGGGTAGCGTCCCGCCCCATGACTTGGATGCGGTGGGCGCCCGCCATGGAACAAGCCCTGTACGACCCGGCGCGGGGCTTCTACCGCAGGCCGGAGGGCCCCGCCGGGCACTTCCGCACCTCGGTGCACGCCTCGCCGAGGTTCGCCCGTGCGGTGGCCCGGCTGCTGCTGGAGGTTGACGAGGCCCTCGGCCGTCCGGAGGAGCTGGCCCTGGTGGACATGGGGGCCGGGCGGGGCGAACTGCTCACCGGTGTCCTGGCCGAGCTGCCCGCCGAGGTGCTGGCGCGGCTGCGGCCGTACGGCGTGGAGATCGCGGAGCGCCCGGCCGGTCTGCCGTCCACAGCCCTGTGGACGGACGAGCCGCCGCGCGGGGTGACCGGGCTGCTGTTCGCCAACGAGTGGCTGGACAACGTGCCGCTGGACGCCGGCGAGGTGGACGAGGACGGGGTGCTGCGCTACGTCGAGGTGGACACCGCGACCGGCGGTCAGCGCCCCGGCGAGCCGGTCTCGGCGGCCGACGCGGCCTGGGCCGACCGCTGGTGGCCGGCCGTGGAGCCCGGCGAGGTGGTGGAGTTCGGCGGCCCCCGGGACGCCGCCTGGACGCGGGCCGTGGCCGGGCTGGACCGCGGCCTGGCCGTCGCCGTCGACTACGGGCACACCGCCGGGCGGCGGCCGCCCTTCGGTACGTACGCCGGTTTCCGGGACGGCCGGGAGGTGGCCCCGGTGCCGGACGGCTCCTGCGACGTCACCGCGCACGTCGCGCTGGACTCGATCGCCGTGCCCGGTCTCCACAGCCTGTGGACAACCCAGCGGGAGGCGCTGCGGGCGCTCGGCGTGAGCGGTCAGCGCCCGGCGCTCGCGCTCGCCACCAGTGACCCGGCCGGCTACCTGCGGGCGCTGAGCGGGGCGGGGGAGGGGGCCGAGCTGACCGACCCGGGCGGGCTGGGCGGGTTCGGGTGGCTGGTACAGGCCGTCCACATGCCGGAACCTGCGGGCTTGGCGGGCCTGCCGGGATGGCAGACTCTGGGGGCATGAGGGAGACCACGGTCGGCATCGGGGCGGGAGCCGAGAACTTCACCGGCGCGGCGGGCACCACCGACATGGTGCTCAACATCGGCCCGCAGCACCCGGCCACGCACGGCGTGCTGCGGCTGCGCATGCTGCTCGACGGCGAGCGCATCGTGAGCGCCGAGCCGGTGATCGGCTACATGCACCGGGGTGCCGAGAAGCTGTTCGAGGCCCGTGACTACCGGCAGATCATCATGCTGGCCAACCGGCACGACTGGCTCTCCGCCTTCTCCAACGAGCTCGGCGTCGTCATGGCCGTCGAGCGGATGCTCGGCATGGAGGTCCCGGAGCGGGCGGTGTGGATCCGCACCCTGCTCGCCGAGCTCAACCGGGTGCTCAACCACCTGATGTTCCTCGGCTCGTACCCGCTGGAGCTGGGCGGGATCACCCCGGTCTTCCACGCCTTCAACAGTCGGGAGGACCTCCAGCACGTGCTGGAGGAGGCCTCCGGCGGCCGGATGCACTACATGTTCAACCGGGTCGGCGGCCTCAAGGAGGACCTGCCGGCCGGCTGGCTCGGCCGGGTCCGCACCGCCGTCGCCACCGTGCGCTCGCAGCTGCCGGTCTTCGAGGACCTCGTCCTCGGCAACGAGATCTTCCGCGCCCGCACCGCCGGCGTCGGCGTCCTCACCAGGGCGCAGGCCGAGGCGTACGGCGTCAGCGGCCCGATCGCCCGGGCCGGCGGCCTCGACCTCGACCTGCGCCGCGACGAGCCGTACCTCGCCTACGGCTCCGAGGAACTGCGGCAGGTGCTCACCGTGGTCACCCGCGAGGAGGGCGACTGCCTGGCCCGCTTCGAGTGCCTGCTGGAGCAGACCCTCAACTCGCTGGACCTCGCCGACGCCTGCCTCGACAAGCTCGCCACGCTGCCGCCCGGCCCGGTCAACCAGCGGCTCCCCAAGGTGCTCAAGGCCCCCGAGGGCAGCACCTACGCGTGGACCGAGAACCCGCTCGGGATCAACGGCTACTACCTGGTCTCGCGTGGCGACAAGACGCCGTGGCGGCTCAAGCTGCGCTCGGCGTCCTTCAACAACATCCAGGCGCTGACCGAGCTGCTGCCGGGGACGCTGGTCGCGGACATGGTGGCGATCCTGGGGTCGATGTTCTTCGTGGTCGGGGACATCGACAAGTAGGGCCGGTCAGTTCTTCCCGGCCTTCTCTGCCGCCCCTGCGGTCGCTGCCTTCCCGGCCTTCTTGGCCGGGTCGGCCGGGTGCGGGGCCACCTTGCGGTCGCCCTTGGTGGCGATCCGCTCCTCGCACAGCCGGGCCAGCACCTCGTACGCCTCCTTGCCCATCAGCTCGGTGAGCTCGGGGCGGTAGCTGACGTACACCGGCTCCGCGCCCTGGTGGGCCGCCGGGGCGCCGGTGCACCACCAGTGCAGGTCGTGGCCGCCCGGGCCCCAGCCGCGGCGGTCGTACTCGCCGATCGACACCTGGAGGTAGCGGGTGTCGTCGGGGCGGTCGATCCAGTCGTAGGTGCGCCGGATCGGCAGCTGCCAGCAGACGTCCGGCTTGGTCTCCAGCGGCTCGCGGCCCTCCTTGAGCGCGAGCGCGTGCAGGGCGCAGCCGGCGCCGCCCGCGAAGCCCGGGCTGTTCACGAAGATGCAGGCGCCGTTGACCCGGCGGGTCTGGCGGTCGCCGTCCTCGTCCAGCATGGTGATGCCGCCGTCGGCGACGATCCGGCCCTTGGCGTCGGTGCCCTCGGCGAAGTTCTCCCACAGCTCGGGGGTCAGCCGGGCCGCGTGCGACCGGACGCGCTTCTCGTCGTCCTCGTCCGAGTAGTGCGCGCCCAGCGTGCAGCAGCCGTCCGACTCGCCACGGCCCTCGCGGATGCCGTGGCAGCCCTGGCCGAAGACGCACGACCAGCGGGAGGTCAGCCAGGTGAGGTCGCAGCGGAAGACCTGCTCGTCGTCGGCGGGGTCGGCGAACTCGACCCAGGCGCGGGGGAAGTCGAGCGGGACCTCGTCGCGCGGGATCTCGCGGCGCAGGGTCGGCATCGCGAGGTCGACGGGGGCGGGGGAGGCCTTGGGCTTCGCCTTGGCCTTCTTCTTGGACGTTTCTGCTGGTGCCACCCGGCAAGGGTAGAGCTTTCGGCGGCGATGGCGCGGTGGCGGGGCCCGTGGCGGTGGGACCGTCCGGGGTGAAGGCGGGGTGAAGAGGTCCGTCGGGCCCTGCGGGAGGGCCCGGGGGCGTGCCTAGGATGGCGGCCGGTCCGCTACGGGACCGCTACGGGGAGGTGCGGGGATGGCAGGCGGCAGCACCGGGGCGTCCGGCCGCGCGGACGGGGAGTTCGTCCTCAAACCGTGGGAACTGCACGGCGAGGGGCGGGAGTTCGAGAAGATCGGCGGCGAGCTGACGAAGGCCGTCGCCGCCCTGGAGCAGGGGCTCGCCGCGCTGGGCGCCCCCTGGGGGGCGGACCGGCCGGGCAGCGGCTTCGCCGCCGTGTACGGGCCGGCGCGCGGTGAACTCGTCGGCGGGCTGCGGGGGTTGGCCGGGAGGGTGGCCGGGATCGGGGCCGGGCTGCACGCGATGGCCGCGCGGACGGCCGACGCGGAGAGCTCGGCGGCGAGCGGGTTCGGGGCGTCGGCGGCGCCGGGGGCACCGGGGGTGTCGGGCGCGACAGGGGTGCCGGGGGCCTCGCCGGTGACGACCGCGGTGTACTCGACGGTGCCGGGGGCAACCCCGGGGGCGGCTCCCACCGTCCCCAAGGACATGCCGGTCTGACGGACCCGGCTCGAAGGGGGAAGCGCGTGTCCCGGAAACTGCCCGAGGAACTGGTCCCGGTGCTGGCCCGGACCGGCCAGCAGTGGCCGCAGGCCGACGAGGAGGGTCTGCGCAAGGCCGCCGGAGTCTGGCGCGAGTTCGGCAAGGAGGCCGACCGGCTCACCCGCCGCGGCGGTGAGTCCGTCCGGCGGGTCACCGCCGACAACTCCGGTCACGCGGTCGAGGCCTTCGGCGCGTACTGGCAGGCCTTCAACGGTGGCGGCAGGGGCCACCTGGACGACGCGCACAGCGCGGTCGGGCTGGTCGCCGGGGCCTTCGACACGGCCGCGCGGGCCGTGGACACCTGCAAGGCCGAGATCATCGCGACCCTGCAGCAGCTCGCCGCCGACCTCAAGCAGGCCGAGGAACAGGCGGCCAAGGCCAAGGAGACGGCCGGCAAGGTCGCCGCGACGGCCGCCGGCGACCCGGCGAAGAGCGGGGTGGTCGGCGGACTGGAGAACGCCGTCGGCGGCTTCGCGGCCACGGTGAAGAACGCCGCCACCGAGCAGGTCGCGGCGGGGGTGGCGGCCGTCGCCGTCGAGGCCGCCGCGCTGAAGATCGGCGGACTGCTCGCCGAACTCGGCCGCGCCATGAAGGACGCCCTGTCCGGCGTGCTCAAGGAGCCGGCCGCCGTCGCCCTGCTGAAGCTCGGCACCGCGCAGGGGACGGGGATCACCGCCGCCTCGTACCGCAGCGGCGCGTTCGACCCGCTCGCCGCCGGGCTGCCCGCCGCCCTCGGCGAACCGGGCGTGCTCGCCGCGGACGGCTCCGGGCTGGTCCTGCTCGCCGGGAAGGACGGCAAGCCGCTGGTCGGCGTGCCGGGGCTGACGGTCAAGGTGGACGAGCACGGCGAGCCCGTCCTCGGCCCGGACGGGCAGCCGGTCATCCTCCGCGCCGACGGCACACCGGTGGCCGACGCCACCGGGCTGCTGGTCGTCCCGGGGCCGGACGGCAAGCCGGTGGTCGGGGTGGCGGACCTGGCCGTCCGGCTGGACGAGCACGGCCAGCCGGTGCTCACCGGCGAGGACGGCAAGGAGGTCCGCGGGGTGCCGCTCGCCGGGCTGACGCCGGGGGCGGACGGACCGGGTGGCGACAAGCCCGGCGTCGGCGAGCCGGGGGCGGACAAGCCGCTCGTGGGTGCGACGCCCGACGGGCCGGCGGATCCGAAGGCGCCGGGCGCCGTGACGGTGGCCTCGGTCGCGGTGGCGGAGCCTGGGGCGGTCGTCGGCGGCCCGGACGCTGCGGCCGCGGCGAGCGCGCCCGCGGGTGCGGTGTCGGCCGGGGCCGGGGCAGGGTACGGCACCGGGGGATCGCCGGGGCAGCACCGGGCGACGGGCAGTGGTGGTGGCGGGGGTGGCAGTGACTGGACGCCGCCGGCGCCGACCGTTGCAGCGCCGGTCCGGCAGGGCGGCGGCGGGTCGGCGGGCTGGTCGGAGGGGGACTACCCGCTCCAGGCGCCTGCGGCTTCCTCGCACAGCGGTGGCGGTGGTGGTGGCGGTGCGAGCAGTGCGGGCGGTGGCGGTGGGCCGGTGACCGTACGGACGGACTCGGTGAGTGCGCCGGCCGCGCCCGTCACCGCGCCGTCGGCCGGTGTCCCCTCGCACGGTCCGGCGCCGGACGCCCCGTCGACGGTCCGGCCGGTCGGGGTGCCCGGCCAGTTCGGGACTCCGGCGTACGGCGGCGGGTACGGCGGGTACCAGGCGGCCGGTCCGGTCGGCACCGTCGGGCCCGGGCCGCTGGCGGGCGCCGGAGGCGGACCCGTGAACGTGGCGGCACCGTTCGGCAGCGGCGTCGGGGCGGGCGCGGCCGGCGGCCCCGGTGGCGTGGTGGGCGGCGGCCCGGCCGTCGGCGCGCCGCAGCCCGGTGCGCCGGCGACCAGGACCCCGCTCGGCGCGGCGCCGCACCCGGTCGTCGGACCGCCGCCGGTCCATGCCGCGCCACCGCCTCCGGCCGCACCCCCGATCGTCGGGACCACCCCCGTGACCGGCCGGCCCGAAGCGCACCCGGGGGAGGCCCGGCGACGGGAGAACGCGGCGGGCCTCGCCGACCCGACCCTCGCCTGGGGCGCGGTCCCGGTCGCGACCGCCCACGCGATGGCCCTCCAACTCGCCCTTCGCGCACGGCGCGGAGCCCAGCCGGACGATCCGGCGGTACGGCTGCGCAGCATCGCCGACAGCCGTCCGTACGGCCTGCCGGGCGGGCTTGGGCCGGTCGACCCGGAACACCAGGCCGAGCTCGAACGCCGCGCACCCCGGGACGAGGAGGGCCGGCCCGTGCGCCACCCCGACCCGGCGGCCGGCGGCTGGGCGGAGGCCGTCAACGACGGCGGCTACCGCGAACCGGGCCGGGCGAACAACAGCCTGGAGATCGCCCTCTCCGCGGTCGAGTGCTACACCGGCCGCCCGACCTGTGCGGCCCCGCGCATCCCCACCGAGGGCGACGCCGGTGAACGCGGAGGCCGGGACCGCGCCGAACGCGAACTCGGCGCCCCGTTCCGGGACCTGGGCGACGGCGACCGCGCCTTCGACCGCCTCGCCGACGACCTCCGCCGCGCCGGCCACGGCTCCCAGGCGGTGCTCCTCACCCTCGACGCCTACGGCCGCCCGCACGCCTGGAACGCCGTCAACCACCAGGACACCGTCACCTACCTCGACCACCAACTCGCCCGCCAGGCCCCCACCCCCCTCCACCCCGCCACCCACGGCCTCTGGGCCATCGCCCTCACCCCCGAAGGCCGCCCCCTCGACCTCACCCCCGCGGCCTGACCGGTGCCCGCATGCACAGGAAGTCGGCCAGGTCGACTTCCTGTGCGGCTCGGCTCACGGGTTCCCGGAGGCCGGGGAGTCTGTAGACCGGTCGTCATATCTCTTGCGTGAGAAGTCGGCCTGTTCGACTTCCTGTGTGTATGTGGGTCGGTCAGGCTTCGATGTGTGCGGGAATATGTGGACCGACCGTCATATTCGGCGGGTGGGTCATGGGGGTGTCGCGTGGGAAGTCGGTGGCGTTGACCTCGCCTCCGCCCCCGTTGCCTGACCTGCACCTGCATGCACAGGAAGTCGGCCAGGTCGACTTCCTGTGCGGCTCGGCTCACGGGTTCCCGGAGGCCGGGGAGTCTGTAGACCGGCCGTCATATTCGGTGGGTGGGTTGTGGGGGGTGTTGCGCAGGAAGTCGGCGGGGCCGACTTCTGGTGCGGGGGAGGGGGTGCGGCGTGATTCCTCGCTCAGTGGTGGGAGAGGTGGTGCGAGAAGTCGGCCCGGCCGACTTCCTGCGGGTGAGGGCGGGAAGGGGCGGGGCGTGCGGGGGTTGCGTGGGAAGTCGGCGGGGGTGACTTCCGGTGCTTGGTGCGGGCCCGGCGTGGGGGCGTAGGGTCGCGGATCGGGCCGGGATGGGCGTCGGGGAGTGGACGGGACGGGGGTGGCCGGGTGGTTTCGCGGGCGCAGGCGGTGGAGGCGGGGCACCGGTGGATCAACGGGGATCTGCCGCAGGGCGCCGGGGCGGTGCGGCGGGTGTGCACCCACGAGTTCGAGCTCGGCTGGGTGGTGTGGGCCGAGCCCGCCCGGGTGGTGGTGGACCCGCGGACGGGGGAGCGGCGGGCGCCCGAGCAGGTGGGGGCGGCCTGCGCCGTGGTGGACCGGGACAGCGGTCGGTTCTCGGTGTGGCCCTCGGTGCCGGTGGACGAAGTGATCGGGCTGTACCGGGACTTCGTCGGCGCCGGCGGATACGACCCGACCCTCCCGCCGGCGACCGGCCGGGGCGCCAGGGCCGAGCTGACCTACCGGGACGGCACGGGCGAGGAGCGGTCCCTGGCCCTGCGCTCCGCGGCGGGCCTGCCGCACCCGGCGCTGCGCGGCTGGTGGTGGCTGCGCGAGCAGGGCGTCGCCGCCGAGGACGTGCTGGCCGTTCGGACCGACCTGCGGCCGAGCGCCCTGCCCGGCGGCTACTGGTCGTACGCGCTGGCCGCCGAACTGCCCCACGCCCGGATCGACTTCGAGCTCCCGTACGGCCCGCGCTTCGACCACCGGGCCGCCGCCGTACGGGCGCTGCCCGCGCCGCCGGACGGTCCGGCCCGCAACCGGGTGCCCTTCCCCCGCGCGGTGCGCAACGCACCCGACGGGACCGACGCGGCACTCGCCGCCCGGCTCGCGGAGCGGTTCGGCCCGGCGGGCGTCCAGCGCTTCGATCCGGCGGACGTCGCCCGCGCCGAACTGCCCGGGGACGCGGCCGCGTTGCTGCTGACGGTGGGCGTCCCGGTGACCGTGCCGGGGTTCTTCGCGCTGCACCACCCGGGTGCGGAGGCGATCGCCGACGGCACCCGCCAGGGCTGCGCCTTGCCCCTGCTCGCCGCGCACCTGGCCGAGCTCGGCCGCGGCACCCGGTCGGCCGAGCGGGAGCGCCTGGCGCTGGCCGGGCAGCTGGTGCTGGGGACGGACGGCTGGGCGCTGCTGGCCCTCGACCCGGCGGACGGCGCCGTCCGGGCGGTCGACCCGGACTACGCGACCGCCCGCCACTGCAACGCGAGCCTGCGCGCCTTCGTCCGCTGCCTGGAGCTGTTCGCCGGCTGGTGGCCCGCCCTGCGCGGGCTCGACCCGGTGGCCGCGGGCGGCGCGGTGGACGCCCTGCAGCGCGCGCTGGCGGAGGCGGACGACACGGTCTTCGCCGACCCGGAGAACTGGTGGGCCGTCATCGTGGAGCAGCTGTGGGACGGTCTGTTGTGACGGTCGGCCGTCACAACGGACCACCGACGCAACGCGGGGCGGGCGTCCGGAGGCTCGACAGCGGGGAGTCCTGGCAGCCGGTGACCGCCCGGGACGTCGACGGCCTGATCACCGACATCCCGGCCCCGGCCCGCCGCCGGCCCGCCGCCGACCGCCCCGCCGGGCGCCCGCGCGGCCACTGACCGCCCGGGCGGCCCGCGCGCGGACGACCGGATCCGCCGGATCGCCGGCCCGCCGCCGACCGGTCCCGGACCAGCGCGAATACCGCCGCACCCGATCTCACCAGGACCCGGATCGCGTAGCGTGGAGAGTTATGCGACTCGGTGTGCTCGACGTAGGTTCCAACACGGTCCACTTCCTCGTGGTGGACGCCCATCCGGGCGCTGCCCCGCTGCCCGCGTACTCGCACAAGGCCGAGCTGCGCCTCGCCGAGCTGCTGGACGCGGACGGCGCGATAAGCGAGGCCGGCATCGAGCGGCTGGTCGGCCACGTCTCCTCCTCGCTGCGGGTCGCCGAGGACAAGGGCGTCGTCGACATCCTCCCGTTCGCCACCTCCGCCGTGCGCGAGGCCACCAACGGCGAGGAGGTGCTGCGCCGGGTGACCGCCGAGACCGGCGTCGAGCTGCGCGTGCTCTCCGGGCAGGACGAGGCCCGGCTCACCTTCCTGGCCGTCCGCCGCTGGTTCGGCTGGTCCTCGGGCCGGCTGCTCAACCTGGACATCGGCGGCGGCTCGCTGGAGATCGCCTGCGGCCTGGACGAGCAGCCGGACGTCGCCTGTTCGCTGCCGCTGGGTGCCGGTCGGCTGACCGCCCGCTGGCTGCCGGGGGACGTCGCCGACCCGGAGGGGCTGCGCGGGCTGAGACGCCACATCCGGGCCGAGCTCGCCACCGTGGTCGGCGAGATCACCCGGCTCGGCCCGCCGCGGCACGCGGTCGCCACCTCCAAGACCTTCAAGCAGCTGGCCCGGATGACCGGCGCCGCCCCCGCCGACGCCGGCCCGTACACCGACCGCCGGCTCACCCGCAGCGGGCTGGCCGCCTGGCTGCCCCGGCTGTCCGCGATGACCGTCGCCGAGCGCGCGCGGATCCCCGGTGTCTCCGAGGGCCGGGCCAAGCAGGTGCTGGCCGGTGCGCTGGTCGCCGACGCCGCGATGGACCTGTTCGGCCTGGACGAGCTGGACGTCTGCCCGTGGGCGCTGCGCGAGGGCATCATCCTGCGCCGTCTGGACGCCATGGACAGCCCCGCCGACCGCCGCCGTCCGGCGCTCACCCCGTAACCCGGCGCGCCCGGGACGCCCGCCCCGGTTCGCCACCGATCGGTGACCGATCGACCACCGATCGACCACCGATCGACCGTCCCCGACACAACGTGCCGATGGTCACTGCGCCTGTCGGCCCGCCCCGTTCGCAGCGTGCTCCGCTTACGCTGTCTCCCGTGGTGCAACCAGCGGGCGAGGACCGAACGCAGGAGGGCCGCACTCCCGGGAACGGGCAGTCGCGGTCGGACGGCCCGCGCCGCCGGCTCGGCAAGGCGGTCACGGGCGCCACCGCCGCCCAGGCCGCGAAGCAGGCCGCGAAGGCGGTCAAGGCCGCCCAACGCACCGCGAAGACGGCCGCAGCGAAGACGGCAGCGGCCAAGACGGCAGCGGCGAGGACGGCCGCCACGAAGACAGCCGCCGCGAGGACGACCGCGGCGAAACCGGCCACCACGAAGCAGGCCACCGCCGGGAAGCCCGCCCCGAAGCAGGCCACCGCGAAGAAGCCCGCCCCGAAGAAGCCCGCCCCGAAGGAGACCCGCACCGCCCGGGCCGCCGGCGCCGCCAAGGCCGCCGTCCAGTCCGTCCGCTCGGTCAAGGCCGCCAAGCGCGACGCCGCCCGTCCGCCGCTGCTGCGCACCACCGACCGGCTGGTGCTGCCCCGGCACCCGGCCCTGCACATCCCCGACACCAAGGTGGTGCTGTCCACCGCCTCGGTGTACCCGGCGAGCACCGCCGTCGCCTTCGAGCTGGCCGCCAAGCTCGGCTACGACGGGGTCGAGGTGATGGTCTGGAACGACCCGGTCAGCCAGGACATCGACGCCCTGCGCCGACTCTCCGACGCCCACCAACTGCCCATCCTGGCCGTGCACGCGCCCTGCCTGCTGATCACCCAGCGGGTGTGGACCACCGACCCGTGGACCAAGCTGGTCCGGGCCCGGGCGGCGGCCGAGAAGCTCGGCGCGAGCGCCGTGGTCGTCCACCCGCCGTTCCGCTGGCAGCGCCAGTACGCCCGGGAGTTCGTCGAGGGCATCAACCGGATGGCGGGCGAGACCGACGTCCGCTTCGCCGTCGAGAACATGTACCCGTGGCGCTACCGCGACCGCGAGATGCTCGCGTACGCGCCCGGCTGGGACGTCACCGACGAGGAGTACCGGCACTTCACCATCGACCTCTCGCACGCCGCCACCTCCCGGATCGACACCTTCGCCATGGTCGAGCGGATGGGCGACCGGCTCGCCCACGTCCACCTGGCCGACGGCAGCGGCTCCGGAAAGGACGAACACCTGATCCCCGGCCGCGGCAAGCAGCCCTGCGCCGAGCTGCTGGAGCACCTGGCCCGCACCGGCTTCGACGGCCACGTGGTGCTGGAGGTCAACACCCGGCGCGCGGCCTCCCCCGCCGAACGCGAGGCCGATCTGGCCGAGGCGCTCGCCTTCACCCGCTTGCACCTGGCCACCCCCTCGCACGTACGCTGAGCCGTCCGGCCCGAGCGGTGCGAACCGCCCTACCGAGGGGGAAGAGTGACGAAGGATCAGGAGCCCGGCGAGCTGGGGGACTTCCGCGAGCTGGCGGGGAGTTTCGGCGCGGTGGCCGCCGCGTACGACCGCGGCCGCCCCGGCTACCCGGAGGAGCTGTTCGACGAGCTGGAGCGGCTCTGGGGCCGTGAGCTCAAGGGCGCCAGGGTGCTGGACGTCGGCGCCGGCACCGGCATCGCCACCCGCCTGCTGGCGGCCCGCGGCGCGGACGTCGTCGCCGTCGAGCCCTCCGCCGGGATGGCCGCGCAGTTCCAGTCCGTCTCACCGCACCTCCCGCTGGTCCGCGGCGGCGGCGACGACCTGCCCTTCCACGACGGCTCCGCCGACCTGGTCACCTACGCCCAGGCCTTCCACTGGACGCACCCCGAGAGGTCCGTCCCCGAGATTGTCCGGGTGCTGCGGCCCGGTGGCGCCGTCGCGGCCTGGTGGAACGTCTTCGACGAGACCGTCCCGTGGGTGCGCGCCCGCGGCGAGCGGCTGTCGGCCGCGCTGTCCGGCCGCTACCACGGCTACCAGGGGGTCGCCGGGCTGACCGCCCCCGCCGCCGACGCCGGGCTGGAGGTCTCCCGCACCAAGCTGCGCTGGCAGCGGCAGGTGCCCGTCGACCAGGTCGTCGACAACCTCACCTCGCGCTCCTACTTCGCCTCGCTCGCCCCCGAGCAGCGCGAACCGCTGCTCGCCACCGAGCGCGCGGCACTGCTGGCCGAGTTCCCGGACGGGCAGGTGGTCGAGCCGTACGTCGTGGACCTCACCGTGGCCGTCAAGCGGGGCTGAGGGCCGCCCGCCGCCTGCCCGCATCGCGGACGGACCGTCTGCCGGCCGGGCGGCGGGCGTAGGCTCGGTACCCACAGCGGCCCCCGAACCCTCCCGGCAGCGGGGAGCCGGCGAGCCCCGAAGGAGTGGAGCACAGTGCCCGAGCTGAGGTCCCGTACGGTCACCCACGGTCGCAACATGGCAGGCGCCCGGGCGCTTCTCCGGGCGGCCGGCGTAGCCCGCGAGGACTTCGGCAAGCCGATCATCGCGGTCGCCAACTCCTTCACCGAGTTCGTCCCCGGCCACACCCACCTCCAGCCGGTCGGCCGGATCGTCTCCGAGGCGATCAAGCGGGCGGGCGGCATCCCGCGCGAGTTCAACACCATCGCCGTGGACGACGGCATCGCGATGGGCCACGGCGGCATGCTGTACTCGCTGCCCTCGCGCGACCTGATCGCCGACTCGGTCGAGTACATGGTCAACGCGCACTGCGCCGACGCCCTGATCTGCATCTCCAACTGCGACAAGATCACCCCGGGCATGCTGATGGCCGCGCTGCGCCTCGACATCCCGACCGTGTTCGTCTCCGGCGGCCCGATGGAGGCCGGCAAGGCCACCCTGGTCGACGGCACCGTGCGCAAGCTCGACCTGGTCGACGCGATCTCCCAGGCGGTCAACGAGAACGTCTCCGACGAGGACATCGCGATCATCGAGGAGAACGCCTGCCCCACCTGCGGCTCGTGCTCCGGCATGTTCACCGCCAACTCGATGAACTGCCTGACCGAGGCGATCGGCCTCTCGCTGCCCGGCAACGGCTCGGTGCTCGCCACCCACACCGCCCGCCGGGCGCTGTACGAGAAGGCCGGGCAGACCGTCGTCGGGATCGCCAACCGCTACTACGGCGGCGACGACGCCTCGGTGCTGCCCCGGGCGATCGCCACCCGCGCCGCCTTCGAGAACGCCATGGCCCTGGACATCGCCATGGGCGGCTCGACCAACACCATCCTGCACCTGCTCGCCGCCGCCCAGGAGGCCGAGCTGGACTTCGACATGCGGGCCATCGACGCGATCTCCCGCAAGGTGCCCTGCCTGTCCAAGGTCGCGCCGAACGGCTCGTACTACATGGAGGACGTGCACCGGGCCGGCGGCATCCCGGCCATCCTCGGCGAGCTGTACCGGGCCGGGCTGCTCAACGAGGACGTCCACACCGTGCACGCCGACTCGCTCGCCGAGTGGCTCAAGACCTGGGACGTGCGCGGCGGCTCCCCGTCCGACGAGGCCGTCGAGCTGTGGCACGCCGCCCCCGGCTGCGTCCGCTCCGCCGAGGCCTTCTCGCAGTCTGAGCGCTGGGAGTCGCTGGACACCGACGCCGCCAGGGGCTGCATCCGCAGCGCCGAGCACGCCTACTCGGTCGAGGGCGGCCTGGCCGTGCTGTACGGCAACCTCGCCGAGGACGGCTGCATCGTGAAGACCGCCGGCGTGGACGAGTCGATCTGGACCTTCAGCGGCCCGGCCGTCGTGGTCGAGTCCCAGGAGGACGCGGTCGAGGCGATCCTCGCCAAGCGGGTCAAGGAGGGCGACGTCGTCGTCATCCGCTACGAGGGCCCCAAGGGCGGCCCGGGCATGCAGGAGATGCTCTACCCGACCTCCTTCCTCAAGGGCCGGGGCCTGGGCAAGGCCTGCGCGCTGGTCACCGACGGCCGCTTCTCCGGCGGCACCTCGGGCCTGTCCATCGGCCACGCCTCCCCGGAGGCGGCCTCCGGCGGCACCATCGCGCTGGTCGAGGACGGCGACACCATCGCCATCGACATCCCCGGCCGCCGGATCTCCCTGGAGGTCCCGGACGAGGTCCTGGCCGAGCGCCGCCGCGCCCTGGAGGCCGCGGGCGGCTACCGGCCGAAGAACCGCGACCGGCTGATCAGCCAGGCCCTGCGGGCCTACGCGGCGATGGCCACCTCGGCGGACAAGGGCGCCGTCCGGGACGTGAGCAAGCTCGGCTGAGCCCGTACGGAACGAGGAGGAGCCGTCCCGCAGGCCGGGAC
>NZ_JBHVFE010000062.1:0-28346 GCF_042801945.1 Kitasatospora sp. NPDC057542 | reverse complement strand
GTTCCGGGCGGGCCCTCGGCAGTCCCGCTGTGGTGGACTCCCCGGCCGGGGAGCGTGGTTCAGAAGCCCAGCTTGCGCAGCTGCTTGGGGTCGCGCTGCCAGTCCTTGGCGACCTTGACGTGCAGGTCCAGGTAGACCGGCGTGCCGAGCAGAGCCTCGATGTGCTTGCGGGCGGTGGTGCCGACGTGCTTGAGCCGCGCGCCCTTGGCGCCGATCACGATCGCCTTCTGGCTCTGTCGCTCGATGTAGACGTTGGCGTGGATGTCCAGCAGCGGGCGGTCCGCCGGGCGGCCCTCGCGCGGCAGCATCTCCTCGACCACCACGGCCAGCGAGTGGGGCAGTTCGTCGCGCACGCCCTCCAGCGCGGCCTCGCGGATCAGCTCGGCGACCATGATCTGCTCGGGCTCGTCGGTGAGGTCGCCGTCCGGGTAGAGCTGGTCGCCCTCCGGCAGCAGCTTGGTGAGCAGGTCCGCGACCAGTTCCACCTGCTTGTCGCCCACGGCGGAGACCGGGATGATCTCGGCCCACTCGAAGCCCAGCTCGGCACCGAGCTGCTGGATGGCGATCAGCTGCTCGGCCAGCCGCTTGGAGTCGACCAGGTCGGTCTTGGTGACGATGGCGACCTTCGGGGTCTTCTTGATCCCGGCGATCTCCTTGGCGATGAACTTGTCGCCGGGGCCGATCTTCTGGTCGGCGGGCAGGCAGAAGCCGATCACGTCGACCTCGGCCCAGGTGGTGCGGACCAGGTCGTTGAGGCGTTCGCCGAGCAGGGTGCGCGGCTTGTGCAGACCGGGGGTGTCGACCAGCACGAGCTGGGCGTCCGGGCGGTGCACGATGCCGCGCACGGTGTGCCGGGTGGTCTGCGGGCGGTCGGAGGTGATCGCGACCTTCGTCCCCACCAGGGCGTTGGTCAGGGTCGACTTGCCCGCGTTGGGCCGGCCGACGAAGCACGCGAACCCGGAGCGGTACGAGGAGGAAGGGGCATTCATGGACCCCATTCTCCCTGATCACCGGAGCCCCGCCGTCCGGGCCCCAGCCCCGGGGTGCTCACGGCGCGCTCAGCCCTTCTTCCCGCCCTTGCCGCCGGTGGGGACGAGCGAGACCACCACCAGCACCAGCAGGAAGCCGAGCGAGCCGAACAGCCAGAGCTCCGACCCGGTCTCCTGCCACTTGCCCAGCCCCATCACGAACAGCAGCAGCCCGGCGAAGAACGCCACCGCCCCCATGCCCCAGCCCCCCTCACCGAGTCCACTCCCCCGGTGAGATTATCTGCCTGGCATGGGTGGGGACCATGCCGGCCGGTACGGTCGCCGAAGGCCCGCCCCGGGCCCCCGGCTGCCCCGCACAGGACCCTCGACGGGCCTCAGCGCGCCTCGGCGGCCACCCGCAGCGCCCCGTCCGGCCCGGCCAGCAGCACCGGCGTCCCGGCTCCGCCCAGGTCCCGCACGGCCGCCAGGTCCGCCTCGGCCGGCTGCTCCGCCTCGCTCACCACGGCGGCCGCCTCCAGCGACCTCGCGCCGCTGGCCACCGCCATCGCCACCGCCGTCTGGAGGGCGCTCAGCCGCAGCGACTCCAGCGCGACCGTCCCGGCCACGTAGGTGCGCCCGGTCTCGTCACGCACCGCGGCCCCCTCGGCGACGCCGTTGCGGGCGCGGGCCGAGCGGGCCAGGGTGATGATCTTCTTGTCTTCGGGGTCGAGCTCGACGATGTCACTCATGCCGCCGAGCATAGGCCTCGTCGATCACGGCTCAGTGGCCGACCGGACGGGTCGGCCCCGGGTTGGGGTTGAGGATCTTGACGAAGGTCTTCGCGGCACCGGCCGGCCGCGGCTCCTCGTGCTCGATCCGCTTGCGCCAGAACGGGTTGTCGTGCGGCAGGTGACTGCTCACCCGGCCGTACATCCCGAAGGTGGTCACGATGATCCCGAAGATGAACGCGAACAGCACGTTCGACATCCGGAAGTTGAGGATGTTCGCCTCCGGCCGTCCGAGCACCGTCAGTCCGTAGAAGCCGGACAGGACGAACAGCACACCGACCACCATGTTGACGTTGGACGCGACGTTCCCGCCGATGACCGCCCCGGCCACGAGGATCGCGCCCACCACGATGGACAGGATGCTCAGTGCCCCGTTGGTCGACAGCCCGGCGATCCGGTCGCCGTGGGTGTCCAGGAAGCCCAGATGGTTGGTCAGCCCCAGGATCCCGAACACGATCAGGAAGATCCCCCCGAATCCCGCCCCGACCCGCCACACCAGGGCGAGCCGGCGATCGACGGTCGGCAGTTCGTCTTGCAGCTTCATGGCGACCTCCAGAGCTCGCCGAGGGCCGAACGGCTCGGCCTAGCTGTAGGGATGGCTCCCCTGCATGTGCGGTGTCTCGTGCATGTAGAGCGAACCGCACTGCTGGCAGCAGCGCAGCCCGGTGCCCCAGTCCTGCTCCGGCCGCGTCTCGGCGTCGTCGGGCATGGTGCGGCCGCAGAGCGCCGTCGACAGGTCCTCGTCCCGCACCACGTGCCAGGACTTGACCCCGCCGGCCGCCCCCTGCGGGCCGTACTCCGCCCGGAGTTTGTGCGTCATGCCCTCCATGGTCGCGCGGCGGCCCCCGACCCGCTACTCGCCCGCCGCCTCCTCGGCCCCGGCCGTCCCGCGCACGGGCGAGGCGACCATCGAGCCGATCCGGTTGCGCCGCCCCGCCGAGGACTCGGCGGTCAGCAGGATCCCGGTCAGCCCGGTGTCCTCCGGCTCCGGCAGCGGGATCTCGCAGGAGGAGCCGGGGATCGGCACCCGGCCCAGGTGCTTGGCCAGCAGGCCGCCGACGGTCTCGACGTCCTCGTCCTCCAGCTCGATGCCGAACAGCTCGCCCAGGTCCTCCACCAGCAGCCGGGCGGTGATCCGGTACGAGCCGTCGCCGAGGTCCTCCACCGGGGCGATCTCCCGGTCGTACTCGTCGGTGATCTCGCCGACGATCTCCTCCAGGATGTCCTCGATGGTGACCAGGCCGGCCGTGCCGCCGTACTCGTCGATCACGATCGCCACGTGCGAACGGCGCTGCTGCATCTCGCGCAGCAGGTCGCCGGCCGGCTTGGAGTCCGGGACGAAGACGGCCGGGCGCATCACCGCGCCGACCTCCTCGGACTCCGCCTCCCGGTTGATGTGGGTGCGCCGCACCAGGTCCTTGAGGTAGACGATGCCGACCACGTCGTCCTCGTTGTCGCCGACCACCGGGATGCGCGAGAAGCCCGAGCGCAGCGCCAGGGTGAGCGCCTGCCGGACGGTCTTGTGCCGCTCGATCATCACCAGGTCGGTGCGCGGCACCATCACCTCGCGCACGATGGTGTCGCCCAGCTCGAAGACCGAGTGCACCATCCGGCGCTCCTCGTCCTCGATCAGGTCGTCCTTCTCGGCGAGGTCCACCAGGGCCCGCAGCTCCGCCTCGGAGGCGAACGGACCCTCCCGGTAGCCCTTGCCCGGGGTCAGCGCGTTGCCGAGCAGGATCAGCAGCCGCGGGATCGGACCCAGCACCGCGGCCAGCGGCAGCAGCACGAAGGACGCCGCGGTCGCGGTGGTGAGCGGGTGCTGGCGCCCGATCGTGCGCGGTGAGACCCCCATCGCGACGAAGGACACCAGCACCATCACGCCGAACGCCAGCAGCACGGCCTGCCAGGTCGGGCTGACGTTGCGCACGCACACCACGGTGACCAGGACGGCCGCCGCCATCTCGCTGGCCACCCGGATCAGGGTGGCCAGGTTGAGGTAGCGGATCGGGTCGGAGGCGACGGTCAGCAGCCGCGCGGAGCCGCGCCGTCCGCTGCGCACCGCCTCCTCCGCCCGGAACCGGGAGACCCGGGAGATGCCCGCCTCGGCGCACGCGGCCAGCCAGCCGAGCACGACGAGCAGCACGGCACCGAGGATGAAGCTCGTACTCTCACCACTCACAGGGGTTCGGGCTCCGCGCTCAGTGGGTGGTGGGGGCCGGGGAGATGCCGCCGAGGCCGCGGCCCGCCCGCCAGTCGTCCAGGATGCGCTTCTGGAGGGCGAACATCTCCTCCTCTTCCTCCGGCTCCTCGTGGTCGTAGCCGAGGACGTGCAGCACGCCGTGCACGGTGAGCAGTTGCAGCTCCTCGTCCATCGAGTGCTTGGAGGGGGCCGCCTTGCCCTGCTGCTCGGCGACCTCGGGGCAGAGCACGATGTCGCCGAGCAGGCCCTGCGGCAGCTCCTCGCCCTCCTTGCCGGGACGCAGCTCGTCCATCGGGAAGGACATCACGTCGGTGGGCCCGGGGAGGTCCATCCACTGGATGTGCAGCTCCTCCATCGCCGCACCGTCCACCAGGATCACGGACAGTTCGGACTGCGGGTGGATCCGCATCTTGTCCAGTGCAAAGCGGGCGACGTCGAGGATGGCTTCCTCGTCGGCGTCCCAACCGGACTCGTTGGCGATGTCGATCGACATGACGGGCTGTGTGCTCAGCTTTCGGTGCGATGGGACTGTCGGGGTGCGCGGAGCGCGGTGGCCTTGCCGGGGCGCCGCTGGGCGGGCTTGCGGGCCGCCGGGGCGACCTCCTCGGCCTCCTGGCGGGCGTCCCAGCGCTCGTAGGCGTCCACGATCCGGCCGACCAGCTTGTGGCGGACCACGTCGGTGCTGGTGAGGACGGAGAAGTGGATGTCGGGCACGTCGGCCAGGATCTCCTGGACGACCTTGAGGCCGCTGCGGGTGCCGCCCGGGAGGTCGATCTGGCTGGTGTCGCCGGTGACCACCACCCGGGAGTTGAACCCGAGGCGGGTGAGGAACATCTTCATCTGCTCGGGCGAGGTGTTCTGGGCCTCGTCGAGGATGATGAAGGCGTCGTTGAGGGTGCGGCCGCGCATGTACGCGAGCGGGGCGACCTCGATGGTGCCGGCCGCCATCAGGCGCGGGATGGAGTCCGGGTCCATCATGTCGTGCAGCGCGTCGTACAGCGGGCGCAGGTACGGGTCGATCTTCTCGTAGAGGGTGCCGGGCAGGAAGCCCAGCCGCTCCCCCGCCTCGACCGCCGGACGGGTCAGGATGATCCGGTTGACCTCCTTGGCCTGGAGGGCCTGGACGGCCTTGGCCATCGCCAGGTAGGTCTTGCCGGTGCCGGCCGGGCCGAGGCCGAAGACGATCGTGTGCCGGTCGATCGCCTCGACGTAGCGCTGCTGGTTGAGGGTCTTCGGGCGGATCGTGCGGCCCCGGTTGGACAGGATGTTCGCGGTGAACACCTGGGAGGGCGCCGGGCTGTCCGGGTCCTGGCTGCGGAGCATGGCGATGGAGCGCTCCACGGAGTCCTCCGTCAGGGGCTGGCCGGTGCGCAGCACCAGCATCATCTCGTCGAAGAGCCGCTGCACGAGGGCGACCTCGGCCCGGACTCCGGTGGCGGTCACCTCGTTGCCGCGCACATGGATGTCGGCGGCGGGGAAGCCCTGCTCGATCACGCGCAGCAGCGAGTCCGCGGTGCCGAGCAGGGTGACCATCGGGTGCTTCTCGGGGATGACGATCCGGGCGCTGACGCGGCCGTCGTCGGCCGGGTCGGGGCGCGACTGTCCGTTGGTACGGGTCTGCGATGTGTCACTCATAGGTCGGCGCTGGGGCCTGCCTCATCCCATCCGTGGTGTCGGGTGCCGCTCGGTGTCTCCGGGGCACCAGGGTACGCCGCGAGCGTGATCGCCGTGGCGGGCGGCGGGGCCGCACCCGATGATGCTGCGGCAGTTCGGGGGCCGACGCGAGCCCTTTTCCCGCCGTTCACGACGTTCACGACGTTCACAGCGCTCGCGGCGCGCCTGCTCTTCCCGACGCTCACGGCGTTCACGGCGTTCACGGCGTTCACGACGGGCGGCGGGCCGGGACGGGCACCCGGTCGAGGTCGGCGGCCAGCACCAGCTCCCCGTCGAAGTGCTTGCGGGCGTCGGCCAGGTGCTGGCCGAGGTCCGGGTAGCGCTGGGAGAAGTGGGTCAGCACCAGGGTGCGCACCCCGGCCTCGGCGGCGACCTTGGCGGCCTGTCCGGCGGTGAGGTGGCCGTGCTCCTCGGCGAGGCGGGCGTCGGCGTCGGTGAAGGTCGCCTCGACCACCAGCAGGTCGGTGCCCTCGGCGAGCCGGTGCACGCCCTCGCACAGCCGGGTGTCCATCACGAAGGCGAACTTCTGGCCCGGCCGCGGCTCGCTGACCTCGCCCAGGGTGACGGTGCGGCCGTCCACCTCGATCGCGCCCTCGTGCTGGAGCCGGCCCACCGCCGGCCCGTGCACGCCGAGCGCGGCGAGCCTCTCCGGCACCAGCCGGCGGCCGTCGGGCTCGGACAGCCGGTAGCCGAAGGACTCCACCGGGTGGTCCAGCCGGACGGCGTCCAGCGCGAAGCGGGCGCCGGGCGCGGGCAGCGGCCCGGGTTCGTCGATCGGCCGGGGCCGCAGCACGGCGGTCTCGTGGTAGGCGGTGGAGTGCCGCAGCCGCTCGAAGTAGACCTCGCCGGAGGCCGGGAAGTAGACGTCGACCGGGTGCGGGACGCGGTCGAGGTTGATCCGCTGGATCACCCCGGCGAGGCCCAGGCAGTGGTCACCGTGGAAGTGGGTGACCGCGATCCGGGTGATCTGGGTGGCCGTGACCCCGGCGTGCAGCATCTGGCGCTGGGTGCCCTCGCCGGGGTCGAACAGCAGGCCCTCACCGTCCCAGCGCAGCAGGTAGCCGTTGTGGTTGCGGTGCCGGGTGGGCACCTGGCTGGCGGTGCCGAGGACGACGAGTTCGCGCTGGGACACGTGCGGTCAGACCATGCGCTCGGTCATCGACATGCCGCCGAGCACGTGGACGTGCGCGTGGAAGACGGTCTGCCCGGCGCCCCCACCGGTGTTGAAGATCAGCCGGTAGTCCTCGATGCCCTCGTCCCTGGCCACCGCGCCCGCCTCGGCGAGCAGCTCGCCGGCGATCTCCGGCTCGGCGGCGGCCAGCGCGGCCGCGTTCGGGTAGTGCACGTGCGGGATCACCAGGACGTGCACGGGCGCCTTGGGGGCGATGTCGCGGAAGGCGAGGGTGCGCTCGGTCTTGCGCACCACGGTCGCCGGGATCTCGCCCGCCACGATCTTGCAGAACAGGCAGTCGGGCTGCGGCTCGCCGGCCATGCTTCTCTCCTCGGGATCGGTACGTGAGTGGTGGGGCCGTACGGGCGCAGCCTAGCCGAGCGAGGCTACGGCCTGCTGGTACTCCTGGAGGTGCTTCCAGCGCACCGCGCGCATGCCGACGACGTCTCCTTCGTCCGTGTCGAAGTCCTCGGTGAGGAAGGCGACCGCGAGGATGACGAAACCGATCAGCCAGCGCCTGGTGAGCCGCCACGTGTTCGGCCGCATCACGCCCTTGCGGCGCACCACCCGCATCGCCATGATCCCCTTGCCCACGCTGAAGCCGGTCAGCCGGGCGAGCACCACCTGGTTGAGGAAGGACGCGGCGAGGCCGACCACCAGCAGCGCCACGAAGTAGGGCATCACCGGCCCACCGCTCTGCACGGCGTGGCCGGCCACGTGCCTGGTCTTCGGGCGGCTCGCGGCGTTGGCGGCGACGAAGCCGAGGCCGATCGCGAACAGCCAGTCCAGCACGATCGCCAGGAACCGCCGCCCGCCGCCCGCCTCCTTGGGGCAGGGCGGCAGCGCCCGCCGCGGCTGCTCCGGCTGCGGGTAGGGGTTCGGATAGGGCCGCGCGTACCCCTGCGGCGCGGGTGCCTGCGGCTGCGCGTACCCCTGCGGTGCGTAACCCTGCGGCGGGTACGGCTGTGCCGGCGGGTACGGCTGCTGCGCCTGCGGGTACGGCTGCGGCTGGTGCGGCTGTGCCGGCGGGTACGGCTGCGGCTGCTGCGCGTAAGGATTCTGGCCGTACTGCGGCGGCGGGTAGCCCTGCGCCATCTGGTTCCCCCGTGAGCTGTAGATCAAGAAACAGCCCCGCATCCTACCCACGCCCCCGTGCTCCGGAGCAGGAGGTCGGACGGGCCGACGTCCTGCTCCGGACTTCCCGCTCCGGAGGTCAGGCCCCGCTACGCCCAGGGCAGCGGCGGCGCCGTACGGGCCGGGGTCTCGGCGAGCTTCGCCAGGGCGAGCCGCACGCCCTCGGCCAGCTGCGGGTCCTCCCCGGCCACCCAGTGGTGCGGGGCGAACGGCACCTCGACGTCCGGGTCGACGCCGTGGTTCTCCAGGCCCCAGCCGTAGTTCTCCATCCAGAACGCGTACTTGGGCTGGGTGACCAGGGTGCCGTCGACCAGCCGGTAGCGGCTGTCGATGCCGATCACCCCGCCCCAGGTGCGGGTGCCGACCACCGGGCCGATCCCGAGCGCCTGGACGGCGGCGTTGACCACGTCGCCGTCCGAGCCGGTGAACTCGTCGGCGAGCGCGACCACCGGGCCGCGCGGGGCGTCCGCCGGGTAGGGCACCGGGTGGTCGGTGTCCCGGATGACGTCCCAGCCGATGATCCGGCGGGCCAGCTTCTCGATCACCAGCTGCGAGGTGTGGCCGCCCCGGTTCCCGCGGACGTCGACGACCAGGCCCTCCCTGGCCATCTCGCTGCTCAGGTCGCGGTGCAGCTGGGCCCAGCCGGCCGTCTGCATGTCGGGCAGGTGCAGGTAGCCCAGCCGCCCGTCGGACAGCTCGCGCACCGCGGCCCGCCGCCCGGCCACCCAGTCGTGGTAGCGCAGCGCCTCCTCGTCGGCGAGCGGGACGACCACCGGGTGGCGCCGGTCGGTGCCGTCCTTCCCGGCCACGGTCAGCTCGACCGGCTGCCCGGCGGTGCCGGCCAGCAGCGGGGCCGGGCCGGCGACCGGGTCCACCGGGCGGCCGTTGACGGCGAGCACCGCGTCGCCCGGGCGGATCGCGGCGCCGGGCGCGGCCAGCGGCGAGCGGGCCCGGGGGTCGGAGGACTCCCCGGGCAGGATCCGGGCGATCCGCCACCGCTCGCCGTCCCGGACCAGGTCGGCACCGAGCAGGCCCTGGCGCCGGGCCGGCTCGGTGTACCGGCCGTACGGCAGCACGTAGGCGTGCGAGGTGCCGAGTTCGCCGTGCACCTCCCAGAACAGGTCGACCAGTTCGTCGTGCGAGCCGACCCGCTCGACCAGCGGCCGGTAGCGCTCCAGCACCCCGGCCCAGTCGACGCCGGAGAGGTCGGGGCGCCAGAAGTTGTCCCGCATCAGCCGGCCGTTCTCGGCGAACATCTGCCGCCACTCGGCGGCCGGGTCGACGGTCACCCGCAGCCGGGCGAGGTCGACGGTGGTCTCCTCGTCGTCGCCGCCCTTGTGGTCGGCCGGGACGATCCGCAGCTCTCCCTCGTCCAGCACGGCCGCCCGGGTGCCGTCCGCGCTGACCGCGAAGTCGTCCAGGCCGTGCACCAGCTGCTCGACCCGGCGCTTCCTCAGGTCGAAGCGCTCCAGCACCGGGCGGGGCCGGTCGTCGTCCAACGAGGCTGCCTCGTCACCGAGTTCGCCCATCAGCGGGGCCCTGGTCCAGAGCACGCCGTCCTTGGCGGCGGCCAGCTCCTCGAAGCGGCCGCCCTCGACCGGGAAGGGCACGATCCGGTCGGCGATGCCGTCCAGGTCCACCCTGGTCACGGGCGCGGCGTCGGCCGACGCCTCCTCGCCGTCCGCCTTCCTGGCCTTCGGCTCGTCCTCCTCCCCGCCGAGCGGGCGCCCGGCCCGCTGCGGCCCGAACGGGGAGGGCGTGTCGGCGGCCAGCGTGACCAGGTAGGGGCGGCAGCCGTTCGGGAAGGACAGGTCGAAGACGTGCGCGTCGTAGACCGGGTCGAAGTTGCGCACCGACAGGAAGGCCAGGTAGCGGCCGTCCGCGGTGAAGGAGGGCGAGGTGTCCACGAAGCGCGGCTGGGTGACCTCGCCGACCGTCCGGGTGGCCAGGTTGGCCAGCACGATCTGGCGCAGCGAGTGCGGGCCCATCCCGCGCACCGGGCGCGACCAGGCCAGCCAGGCCGAGTCCGGGCTGAAGGCCGGCCCGCCGGGCTCGCCGTCGGCGCTGCGGTCCAGCTCGTGCACGGCGCCGTCGGCCAGCGCGACCAGCAGTACCCGGCCGTTCGTGCACGCCGAGCGCGGCCTGCTTGCCGTCCGGGGAGACCACCAGCGAGTTGACCCGGCCGAGCTGCCCCGCGGCCAGCCGGCGGCGCTCGGCACCGTGCAGGTCGGGGGCGTACTCCAGGGCGTCCTCGCCCTCGGCGTCGGACACCCACAGCACGCCCTGGGCGCCGTCCTCGCCCGGCACCACCCGGACCAGGCGCCCGCGCACGCCAGGGGTCTCGTCCAGCACCCGGGCCGGGCCCTCGCGGTGGGTCAGCCAGTGCACGCTGCCGCGCACCACCACGGCACTGCCCCGGCCGGTGCGGTCGGGGGCGACGGACTCCAGCCAGTGCGCGGCGGGCACCGGGCGGGGGCGGCGCCCGGCCCGCGGGCCGGCCGGCCGGACGTCCAGCCGGCGCGGCTCGGCGCCCTCCAGGTCGTCCAGCAGCCAGAGGTCGCCGGCCCGGTGGAAGACCACCCGGGTGCCGTCGGTGGTGGCGTTGCGGGCGTAGAAGCCGTCCGGGTCGGCGGTGTGGCGGCGCAGGTCGGTGCCGTCCGGGCGGCTGGACCACAGTTCGCCGACGCCCTCGTGATCGGACAGGAAGGCGATCCTGCCGCCTTGCCCTCCCTCTCCGGCCACCCACAGCGGCGAGTCCAACTGCCCGTCCAGCTCCGCGTGGACGCGGGCGAACTCGTCCCGGCCGAGCCACAGCTTGCCGGCCCGCCCGCCCCGGTACCGCTTCCACCAGGCCGGATCGAGGCCGTTGACGCTGTTCAGGAGCACCCGGTCCCCGCCCGGCTCGAAGGCGAGCCCGCCGACCGGCCCGTACGGCAACCGCTGCGGCTCGCCGCCGTCCAGCGGCACGGCGTGCGCCCAGGTGCGGCGCGAACTGGCCTCACCGGCGCTGGTGACGGCGATCGGGCTGCCGTCGGCCGTCCAGCCGAGCACCCGGGTCTGGTTGCTGCCCCAGTGGGTGAGCCGGCGCGACGGGCCGCCGTCCACCGGCACCACGTGGACCTCGGGGGCGCCGTCCCGGGTGGAGGTGAAGGCGAGGTGCCGCCCGTCCGGGGAGAACCTCGGGTGGTGGACCGGCAGGTGGTCCGCCGTCAGCCGCCAGGCCCGGCTCCCGTCCAGCGGGGCGAGCCAGAGGTCGTCCTCGGCGACGAAGGCGACCAGGTCGCCGTGCAGGTGGGGATGGCGCAGGTAGGCGCCCGCCGAGGTGCTCGGGGAGGTGCTCAGGGAGTCCGTCACCCGGCCAGCCTAGGCAGGTGCGCGTACGATCCGCGCCGTTTTTCCCAGACTCCCGGCACCCCCGCGGACGGCGGTCGGGGCGGCCCCGACCGCCGTTACGACCAGCGTCCGTTACGACCAGCGGCCGGTGCGCCCGAGCAGCAGCGCGCCGGCGGCCACCCCGGCGGTGGAGGTGCGCAGCACCGAGGGGCCCAGCCGGTACGGCTTGGCCCCCGCCTCGGCGAACGCGGCCAGCTCCTCCGGGGAGACCCCGCCCTCCGGGCCGACCACCAGCACGATGTCCCCGCCCTCCGGCAGCCCGGCGTGTGCCAGCGGCTCGGCGCCCTCCTCGTGCAGCACGGCGGCGAACGCGGCCTGCGCCAGCACCGGCGTCAGCTGCCGGGTGGTCATCACGTCCCGGACCACGGGGAAGCGCAGCCGACGGGACTGCTTGCCCGCCTCCCGGGCGGTGGCCCGCCACTTGGCGAGCGCCTTGGCGCCGCGCTCGCCCTTCCACTGGGTGATGCAGCGCGAGGCGGCCCACGGGATCACCACGTCCACGCCGACCTCGGTCATGGTCTCCACGGCCAGCTCGCCGCGGTCGCCCTTGGGCAGCGCCTGGACCACCACGATCCGCGGCGCGGGCTCCGGCTCCCGGCGCACGGCGGCGACCGTCACGTCGATCGCGTCCTTGCCGAGCACCCCGGCGACCGTGCCGTCCACGCCGAGCCCCAGCCCGTCGGCCAGGGTCACCGCCTCGCCCGGCTCCAGCCGCTTCACCGCGGCCGCGTGCCGCCCCTCCGGGCCGTCCAGGCGCACCACGGCCCCGGGCACGGCGGCGGCGATCCGCTCGGTCTCGACGACGAAGACGGGCGCGGTCATGACGGAGAACCTCCAGGAGTGGGACGGGAACACGGAAGAGGTGCCGGGGGACTTCCCCCGGCACCCCTCCGCGGACGGCTACCGGCCGTTGAAGGCGTCCTTCAGCCGGGAGAAGAGGCCCTGCTGGCCCGGCGCGAACTGGCCGGCCGGCCGCTCCTCGCCGCGCAGCACCGCGAGGCGGCGCAGCAGCTCCTCCTGCTCGGCGTCGAGCTTGCCGGGCGTCTTCACCTCGACATGCACTATCAGGTCGCCCCGGCCGCCACCGCGCAGGTGGGTGATGCCCCGGCCGTGCAGCGGGATCGACTGGCCGGACTGGGTGCCGGGCCGGATGTCGACCTCCTCCAGGCCGTCCAGGGTCTGCAGCGGCACCTGGGTGCCGAGCGCGGCCGCCGTCATCGGGATGGTGACGGTGCAGTGCAGGTCGTCCCCGCGCCGCTGGAAGATGGTGTGGGTGGTCTCGGCGATCTCGACGTACAGGTCGCCGGCCGGGCCGCCGCCGGGGCCGACCTCGCCCTCGCCGGCCAGCTGGATCCGGGTGCCGTTGTCGACACCGGCCGGGATCTTGACGGTCAGGGTGCGGCGGGCCCGCACGCGGCCGTCGCCGGCGCACTCCGGGCACGGGGTCGGAACGACGGTGCCGAAGCCCTGGCACTGCGGGCAGGGGCGGGAGGTCATGACCTGGCCCAGGAAGGACCGGGTGACCTGGGAGACCTCACCCTTGCCGCGGCACATGTCACAGGTCTGCGCCGAGGTGCCGGGGGCCGCGCCCTCGCCGCTGCAGGTGGTGCAGGTGACGGCGGTGTCGACCTGGAGCTCCTTGGTGGTGCCGAAGGCGGCCTCCTCCAGGGTGATCTCCAGCCGGATCATGGCGTCCTGGCCGCGGCGGGTGCGCGAGCGCGGGCCGCGCTGGCCGGCCGCGGCGCCGAAGAAGGCGTCCATGATGTCGGAGAAGCCGAAGCCCGCCGCGCCGGCGCCGAAGCCGCCCGCACCCCCGCCGCCCGGGGACAGCGGGTCCCCGCCGAGGTCGTAGACCTGACGCTTCTGCGGGTCGGAGAGCACCTCGTAGGCGGCGTTGATCTCCTTGAACCGCTCCTGCGTCTTCGGGTCCGGGTTGACGTCCGGGTGCAGTTCGCGTGCCAGGCGCCGGAACGCCTTCTTGATCTCGTCCTGCCCCGCATCCCGTCGGACGCCGAGTACCGCGTAGTAGTCCGTGGCCACCAAATGCTCCGCTTGTTCCGCCTGTAGTAGTGCTGCGACTGGACGCCCCCGTTAGATTTCTAACGGCGGCCTTTGCTAGGACTCGGCCAGGATCTGGCCCACGTACCGCGCCACCGCTCGCACCGCCCCCATTGTGCCCGGGTAATCCATCCGGGTCGGACCGATCACACCCAGTTTTGCCACGCTCTCGTCGCCCGAACCGTAGCCGACCGAGACGATCGAGGTGGAAGTCAGCCCCTCGTAGGCGTTCTCCCGCCCGATCCGGACCGTCATCGCGGCGTCCGCGGTCTCACCCAGGAGGCGGAGCAGGACGACCTGCTCCTCCAGGGCCTCCAGCACCGGCTGGATGGTGAGCGGGAAGTCGTGCCCGAAGCGGGTCAGGTTGGCCGTGCCGGCCAGCATGATCCGTTCCTCGTTCTGTTCGGCGAGCGTCTCGAACAGCGTCGCCAGGACCGTGCTGACGGTCGGCCGGTCGGCCTGCTCGAAGTGCGCCGGGAGTTCCTCCAGCAGTCCCGGGACCTCCGGGAGGCGCCGGCCGGTGGCTCTCGCGTTGATCCGGGCCCGCAGGTCCGCCAGCACCGTCTCGCCGACCGCGCCCGGGCAGTCGACCATCCGCTGCTCGACCCGACCGGTGTTGGTGATCAGCACCAGCATCACCTTGGCCGGGGCCAGCGCCACCAGCTCGATGTGCCGGACGGTGGAGCGCGACAGCGAGGGGTACTGCACCACCGCGACCTGCCGGGTCAGCTGGGCGAGCAGCCGCACGGTGCGGGCGACCACGTCGTCCAGGTCGACCGCGCCGTCCAGGAAGTGCCGGATGGCCCGGCGCTCGGGGGCGCTCATCGGCTTGATCTCGGCGAGCTTGTCGACGAAGAGGCGGTACCCCTTGTCGGTCGGGATGCGGCCGGCACTGGTGTGCGGCTGGTGGATGTAGCCCTCCTCCTCCAGCGCCGCCATGTCGTTGCGGACGGTCGCCGGCGACACCCCGAGGTTGTGCCGCTCCACCAGGGCCTTGGAACCGACCGGCTCCTCGGTGCCCACGTAGTCCTGCACGATCGCGCGGAGCACGGCGAGCTTGCGGTCGTCCAGCTGGCGGACCTCACCGGCCATGGGGCACGCACCTCCGTCTTCGCACGTTGTCCGACTGTGTCCCTTGCTGCTGCGGGCCGCTCCGGGAGGCCCCGGCCTTGGCACTCTGAACACGCGAGTGCCAAATCCGTACCTGCCAGTGTAAGGCCCGGGTCCTACGGCAGGAACGGCCCGACCGGGGTGATCCTCCCCGCAGTTCCGCCCACGGCCCGCGGGGCGCCGACGGTTCGATCCTCCCGGCGCCGGGATGGTGCCGGGAGGCCGTCCGGGTGGCAGCATCGATAGCGACGGCGAACGGAGGAGCAAGCGATGTCGAGCTCGGGCCAGCACACCCGTTTCGCACCCGATCGCGGCCTGACCAGCCGCATGGTCGCGACGATGTTCGTGATCGGGCTGCTGTACGTCGGTTTCACGGGCCTGCTGATCGCGCTTCTGCGCGGTGCCTGGCCACTGATCGTCCTGCTGTCCGGCGGGCTGTTCGTCGCCCAGTTCTGGTTCAGCGACAAGATCACCGAGCGGGCGATGGGCGCCCACCAGGTGTCCCCGGAGCAGTTCCCCCAGCTGCACGGCACCGTCGACCGGCTCTGTGCCCTGGCCGACATGCCCAAGCCCCGGGTGGCGGTCGCCGACAACGACATGCCGAACGCCTTCGCCACCGGCCGCAACCCGCAGAACGCGGTGGTCTGCGTGACCACCGGACTGCTGCGCCGGCTGGAGCCCGAGGAACTGGAGGGCGTCCTCGCACACGAGCTGTCGCACGTCGCCCACCGGGACGTCGCGGTGATGACGATCGCTGGCTTCCTCGGCGTCCTCGCCGGGGCGATGACCCGGATCGCGATGTACGGCGGGTTCATGGGCGGCGGGCGCAACAACAACGACCAGAACGCGGCCATCGTGGCCCTGGTCGTCCCGCTGGTGTCGATGGTCGTCTACGCGATCAGCTTCCTGCTCACCCGGCTGCTGTCCCGCTACCGCGAGCTGGCCGCCGACCGCGCCGCCGCCCAGCTCACCGGCCGGCCCAGCGCACTGGCTGCGGCCCTCACCAAGGTGACCGGGCAGATCGCGGCCATCCCCACCGAGGACCTGCGCAAGTCGCAGCCGTACAACGCCTTCTACTTCGCCCCCGCGCTGAGCGCCCGGGAGACCGCCTCGCAGCTGTTCTCCACCCATCCGACGCTGGAGAAGCGGCTGGCGCAGCTGGCGAGGATCTCCGAGCAGCTCGGCCGCTGACCCCCGATGTGAAAGGACCGCCGTGGGAATCCTGGACGCCCTGTTCGGCCGCACCAAGCCCGTCAAGCCCGACCTCGACCAGCTGTTCGGCGTGCCGTCCGCCGCGCTCACCCTGGAGGCCGGGGCCGGGTTCACCCCCACCGGGCTCGGCTCGGTCTGCTTCGCCGCCGTCGAGGGCGCGGCCTTCGTCCAGGTCGAGCAGCAGGTCCGGGCGCTGCTGGACGCCGACACCGAGCGCGGCGGCGTCCCGGTGGAGGCCTCCACGGACGGCTACGGCTACTCCTGGCTGCTCGCCCGGCACCGGCCCGAGGAACTGCCGGAGCTGGTGAACGACCTGCACGCGGTCAACAGCGAGCTGGAGGCGAACGGCTTCGGGCCGCAGCTGCTCTGCTCGCTCGTCGCCTTCCGCGACCCGCAGGGGCGTTCGCTGGCCCTGGTCTACCTCTACAAGCGGGGCACGTTCTACCCCTTCGCCCCGATGCCCGGCGGCGGGGAGAAGCGCAACAGCCCGCTGGAGCTGCAGGTCAACGCGATGCTGGGGAACGATCTGCGGCTGGAGAAGGACCTGAGCCGCTGGTTCCCGGTCTGGGGCGCACCGGGTCTGTGACGGTGCGCGGGCGTCAGCCGCCGGCGGTCGAGCGGTACGCCTTCACGGCGGCGGCGAGGACCTCTTGGGCGTCCGTGGACGGCTTCCGGCTGGAGGAGTGCTGCACCACGAGGATCACGTCGCCCTGGCGGACGAAACCGGTGACCTTCTCGAACGGCTTTGAGTCCCCGGGGAAGGCCGAGGTGAAGTGGATCAGAAGGCTCTCGTCAGCCGGCACCCCGGCCGGCGTGACGGACGCGGTCTCCCGGATCCTCGTGCCGTCCGTGAGTGTGGTGGTGAAGGATGCGCAGCGCTTCGCGGCGCCGCGGATGGCGTCCATGACCTCGGCCGCTCGGCCGGGCACGTAGCGGTCGAGCGACTCCCGGCCGAACCAGCCGTCGTCCTCGCCGCCGGTCGGCGTCCGTTCCAGGCCCACCGCCACGTTCTCCAGGGGTGGGGCGTGCGTCGTCATGAAGGAGTCGACCTCAAGTTCGTCGCACCGAAGCGAGGCGATGGGGACGGGCGTGACCGAAGCGGCGGTCGACGTCGGCTCGACCGTCACCTTGTTCAGCCGGAACCCCCGGGGAAGCCGCTCCTGGGTCAGCAGGCCCTCGCGCAGGCTCTTGGGCGCGGGCACCGGGGTGAAGGCCGCAGCGGCCTCCGGCCCCGCCTTCTGGTCAGCCGTGCAGGCCGACACGCCGAGAACCGCCAGAACGATCCCCACCACCGCGCCGTGACGTGTGCGCACCGATCCCACCCCCAGGATTCGTGATTCGCCCCGCACTCTCCCACACGGGCGCTCCCGGGCTCTCACGTCCTCAGCACGCCGTCCGCTACAGCAGTCCGATGAGGAACCGGGCCGCCAGCCCGCACCCGAGCAGCAGGAAGCCGCTCAGGAGGAACAGCCCCAGGGCCCAGGCCACCTCGGCGAGCCGGTCCCCGACGGTTCGCGGGGCCCCGTCCCAGGGGTCGCCGGGCTCGCCCCGGAAAGGTTCCGGGGCGGGCAGCGGGCCCGAGAGGTCCAGGCGCATGTGCTCCTCGGAGCAGTACGTCCGGACGAGCAGTTCGGCGGACCGGCGGTCGATCTCCAGGGCCAGCCACCCCTCGGGCAGCTCCAGACCCCCGCGGTCCACCGTCCTGGGCTCCGTCCGGCCGCAGACGTCGCACAGCTCCAGGTCCTGGTCGTCCCCCGGCTCGTCCCGCTCCGGCACCCCGCCGCCGGCGGTCCCGGCCGGTGCGGTGGCTTCCGCCGCACCGGCCGCCCCGGCGCCCCCGGTACTCGCCAGTTCCGACACGACGTACAGCACGAAGGCGGCCCCGAGGGCGGCCACGGCGGCGCCGGTGTACTGCGGCCGGCTGTCCTTCACGAGGCCGAAGGCCGCCCCGGAGAGCACGAGGAACAGGAAGGTGCCGGCCCGGACGGCGCGGGAGTGGAAGCGGTGCATGCGGTGATCATGCCAGCGCCCGATCCCTATGATCACCCGTATGCGCAGCCGCCAGTACGGACCCGACCTGACCCCGCCGTGGAAGAACCAGGCCCCCGCCCCGGAGGTGCCCGCCGAGCGGGACCTGGTGGTCGAGGAGGCGGCGACCGGCTTCTGCGGGGCGGTGGTGCGCTGCGAGAAGACCGCCGAGGGCTTCACCGTCACCCTGGAGGACCGGTTCGGCAAGCACCGGGTGTTCCCGCTGGTGCCGCGCGGCTTCCTGCTGGAGGGCAGGGTCGTGACCCTGGTCCGCCCCACCGGCCCGGCGGCGCCGCGCACCCCGGCCCGCACCGCCTCCGGCTCGATCGCCGTCCCGGACGCCCGCGCCCGGATCGCCCGGGAGTCCCGCATCTACGTCGAGGGCCGGCACGACGCCGAGCTGGTCGAACGGGTCTGGGGCGACGACCTGCGGATCGAGGGCGTGGTCGTCGAGTACCTGCGCGGCATCGACGACCTGCCCGCGATCGTCGCCGACTTCGCCCCCGGCCCGGGCCGCCGCCTCGGCGTCCTGGTCGACCACCTGCTCCCCGGCACCAAGGAGCACCGCATCGCCGCCAGGGTCACCGGCGACTCGGTGCTGGTCGTCGGCCACCCCTACATCGACATCTGGCAGGCCGTGAAGCCCGCCTCCGTCGGCATCCCCGCCTGGCCCGCCGTCCCCCGCGGCGAGGACTGGAAGGAGGGCACCTGCCGCCGCCTCGGCTGGCCGGTGGACACTCCGGCGGCCTGGAAGCACATCCTCTCGAAGGTGAACTCCTACAAGGACCTGGAGCCCGAACTGCTGGGCCGGGTGGAGGAGTTGATCGACTTCACGGCCCTGCCCGGTCAGGAGTAGGTCTGGAACTCCGAGGTGTCCAGGGTGATGTCGAGCAGGTCGACCTGCCCCCTGATGAGCTCGGCCTCGACGCCTTCCGGAACCTCCAGGTTCTCGAAGACTCCCATCATCCGGTCATCGATGGCGGTCATTGCGCGCCCCCTCCGACGGCTGACACCACGTTAGCGACACTCAGTCCACCAGGTCACGTACGACCGCGTCCGCGAGGAGGCGGCCCTGGAGGGTGAGGGCGGCGCGGCCCTGCTCGTAGGGGCCGGCGGCGAGGAGGCCGTCGGCGAGGTGCCGGGCGGCGGACTTGCGGCCGGTGTCGGTGAGGAGGTCCAGGGGGACGCCGTCGACCAGGCGCAGTTCGAGGAGGATGCGCTCGACGCGGCGGTCCTCGTCGGCCAGCACCTCGCGGGCCAGGGCCGGGGTGCGGTGCTCGGCGAGGGCCCGGGCGTAGGCGGCGGGGTGCTTGGCGTTCCACCAGCGGACGCCGCCGACGTGGCTGTGGGCACCGGGGCCGGCGCCCCACCAGTCGGAGCCGGTCCAGTAGAGCTCGTTGTGGCGGCAGCGGCCCTCGGGGGTGGTGGCCCAGTTGGAGACCTCGTACCAGGAGTAGCCGGCGGCGGCGAGCGCCTCCTCGGCGATCAGGTAGCGGTCGGCGTGCACGTCGTCGTCGATCATCGGCAGTTCGCCGCGCTTGACCCGGGCGGCGAGCCGGGTGCCCTCCTCGACGATCAGCGAGTACGCGGAGACGTGGTCGGGCCCGGCGCCGATGGCGGCGTCCAGGGAGGCCCGCCAGTCGTCGTCGGACTCGCCCGGGGTGCCGTAGATCAGGTCGAGGTTGACGTGCTCGAAGCCGGCCGCGCGGGCCTCGGCCACGCAGGCCTCGGGGCGGCCCGGGGTGTGGTGGCGGTCGAGCAGCCGCAGGACGTGCGGACGGGCGCTCTGCATGCCGAAGGAGAGCCGGTTGTAGCCGCCCTCGCGCAGTTCGGCCAGGTACGCCGGGTCCACCGACTCCGGGTTGGCCTCGGTGGTGACCTCGGCGTCCTCGGCGAGCCCGAACTCCTCGCGGATCGCGGCGAGCATCTTCACCAGGTCGCGGGCCGGCAGCAGGGTCGGGGTGCCGCCGCCGAGGAAGACGGTCCGCACCGGGAGGTCCGTCTCCCCCAGCACCTTCCGGGCCAGCCGGATCTCGGCGACCACGTTGTCCGCGTACGTCTCCTGCGAGGCGACCGCCCCGGAGGAGCGCAGCTCGGTGGCGGTGTAGGTGTTGAAGTCGCAGTAGCCGCAGCGGCTGGCGCAATACGGCACGTGCAGGTAGAAACCGAACGGCCGCGAGCCCAGCCCGTGGAGGGCGTGCGCGGGCAGGGAACCGTCGGACGGCACCGGTTCGCCGTCGGGAAGTGCGGAGGGCATGAACCCATTGTCCCGTACGACCCGCCCTACCCGGCGGGCCGTACGGGAACGGGGCCGGTCAGGCCTCGTTGGCGCCCGCGTACATCGCGGCCACCGCGTCCGCGTAGGTCCGCTCGACCACCGGGCGCTTGATCTTCAGGCTCGGGGTGAGCTCGCCGTGCTCGATGTCGAGGTCGCGGGGCAGCAGGTGGAACTTCTTGATCGTCTGCCAGCGCTGGAGATCGGCGTTGACCCGCTTGACGAAGCCCTCGACCAGCTCGTGCACGGCCGGCTCGACGGCCAGCTCGGCGTAGGACTTGCCGGCCAGGCCGTGCTCGGCGGCCCACGGCAGCAGGACCGCCTCGTCCAGGCCGATCAGCGCGGTGCAGTAGTTGCGGCCGTTGCCGATCACCAGGATGTTGCTCACGAACGGGCAGACCGCCTTGAACTTGCCCTCGACCTCGCTGGGCGCCACGTACTTGCCGCCGGAGGTCTTGAACAGGTCCTTCTTGCGGTCGGTGATCCGCAGGAAGCCGTCCGGGGTGAGCTCGCCGATGTCCTCGGTGTGGAACCAGCCGTCCGGCTCCAGCACCTCGGCGGTCTTCTCCGGCAGGTTGTGGTAGCCGCGCATGACGCCCGGGCCGCGCAGCAGGATCTCGCCGTCCTCGGCGATCCGCACCTCGGTGCCGGGCAGCGGACGGCCCACCGTGCCGATCCGCACGTCCTCCGAACGGTTGACGCAGGAGCCGGCGCTGGTCTCGCTCAGGCCGTAGCCCTCCAGGATCGGCACTCCTGCGCCGAGGAAGAAGTAGCCGATCTCCGGGGCGAGCGCGGCGCTGCCGGAGACCGCGCCACGCAGCCGGCCGCCGAAGGCCGCCCGGATCTTCGCGTACACCAGCCGGTCGGCCAGCGCGTGCTGCACCCGCAGGCCCAGCGGGGCGGTTCCGGTACCGGTGGCGACCCGGCTCTCCTGGATCACCCGGGCGTACTCGCGGGCGACCCCGGCCGCCCACATGAAGATCTTGTACTTGGCGCCGCCCTCGGCCCGGGCCTTGCCCGCGATGCCGTTGTAGACCTTCTCGAAGATGCGCGGCGCCGAGGCCATGACGGTCGGCCGGATCGCCGGCAGGTTGTGGATGATCCGGTCCACCCGGCCGTCCACCGCCATCACGTGCCCGGTGGCGATCTGCCCGGAGATCAGCGTCTTGCCGAACACGTGCGACAGCGGCAGCCACATGAAGTGCACGTCGTCGGGGCGCAGCAGCCCGCTGGCCTCCTGCGCCCGGCCCTCGTACGCCCAGCAGTCGTGCACCAGGCGCACGCCCTTGGGGCGGCCGGTGGTGCCGGAGGTGTAGATCAGGGTGGCCAGCTGCTCCTTGCCGAGCCCGTCGACGGCCTTCTCCACCGCGTCCGGGTGCTCCGCCAGGTACCGGGTGCCGCGCTCCTCCAGCTCGGCGAGGGTGAGCAGCTCCAGGCCGGCGCTCTCGGGGGCCTCGGCGGGCGCGTCGAAGAGGATCACGGTGCGCAGCCCGGGCAGCTGGTCGATCCGCCCGACGGCCTTGGCCAGCTGGGCCGCGTTCTCGGCGAACAGGGCCCGGGAGCCGGAGTCGGAGAGGATGAACGCGGTCTCGTCCGCGTTGGTGCTGGGATAGACGGTGGTGATCGCGGCGCCCGCGCACATGGCGCCGAGGTCGGCGACGATCCACTCGATCCGGGTCGAGGAGGCCAGGGCGACCCGGTCCTCGGGCCGGATGCCGAGCGCCATCAGGCCGGCGGCCACCGCCTTGACCCGGGCCGCGGTCTGCGCCCAGGTGAGCGAGCGCCACTGCTCGGCGCCGGGTGCGCCGTCGGCGGCCTGCTCGTCCACGGGCGAGGGGTAGCGGTAGGCCTCGGCGTTCGGGGTCAGGGCGACCCGCTCCAGGAACAGGTGGGCGACGGAGGCGGGGCGCGCGGCGACGAGGTCGGGCCTGCCGGAGTCGATCAGGGACTGCGCGGAACTCAACGAGGACCTCCGGGGGCGGGTGGCCGTCTGCGGGATTGTCGCGGCGTCCATGGGGGTGGTCGCCGGGCCCCCGGTTCACCTGAGCGGTACCGGTCAGTAACAAAGGGGCAATCAGCAGCCTAGGGGGAAAGCGGTCATTCCGTAAGAGGGCAGCGCCCGACGGCACCTCCCCGCACCCCCGGTGCCGCACCCCCGCCGTTCGGCAAAGGCCCGGCAAACCTCCGGCTCCCGCACGCCGAATGGCCTGTACGACACTACAGAACACCCAGAATTGGGGTGCGAACCCGACCCGCGACGACAAGAGTGTGCTAGTGCTGATCAGACTGCTGAGGGCGTACCTCCGCCCGTACTCCCGACCGATCACCCTGCTGGTGCTACTCCAGCTGGTGTCCACCCTCGCGGCGCTCTACCTGCCGACGCTCAACGCCGACATCATCGACGACGGCGTCGTCAAGGGCGACACCGGCTACATCCTGCGCGTGGGCGGAGTGATGATCGCGGTCACCGTCCTCCAGGCCCTCTGCTCCATCGGCGCCGTCTTCATCGGCGCCCGCACCGCCATGGCCTTCGGCCGGGACGTCCGCGCCGCCGTCTTCGAACGGGTGCAGAGCTTCTCCGCCCGCGAGGTCGGACAGTTCGGCGCGCCCTCCCTGATCACCCGCACGACCAACGACGTCCAGCAGGTCCAGATGCTCGCCCTGATGAGCTTCACGCTCATGGTCGCCGCGCCGATCATGTGCGTCGGCGGCATCATCATGGCGCTCAACCAGGACGTCCCGCTGTCCGGACTGCTGCTCGCCGTCATCCCCGCGCTCGGCGTCGTCGTGGTCCTGCTGGTCCGCGCGCTGCGCCCCAAGTTCCGCAGCATGCAGAAGCGGATCGACACCGTGAACCGGGTCCTGCGCGAGCAGATCACCGGCATCCGCGTCATCCGCGCCTTCGTCAAGGACGACCGGGAACAGGCCCGCTTCGCCGACGCCAACGAGGACCTCACCCACGTCTCCAGCCAGGTCGGCCGGCTGATGTCCATCATGTTCCCCACCGTCATGCTGGTGGTGAACGTCTCCAGCGTCGCCGTGCTCTGGTTCGGCGCCCACCGCATCGACAGCGGCGCCATGGAGATCGGCGCGCTCACCGCGTTCCTCTCCTACCTGATGCAGATCCTGATGAGCGTCATGATGGCCACCTTCATGTTCATGATGGTGCCGCGCGCCGAGGTCTGCGCCGAGCGCATCGAGGAGGTCCTCGGCACCCACAGCAGCGTCGTCCCGCCCGCCGCCCCCGTCACCGAGGTGCTGCGCCGCGGCAACCTGGAACTGCGCGACGTCGACTTCCGCTACCCCGGCGCCGAGGCCTCGGTGCTGCGCGGCATCGACCTCACCGCCCGGCCCGGCGAGACCACCGCCATCATCGGCTCCACCGGAAGCGGCAAGTCCACCCTGCTCGGCCTCGTCCCTCGGCTCTTCGACGCCACCTCCGGCCAGGTCCTGCTCGACGGCGTGGACGTCCGCGAACTCGCCCCCGCCGCGATCGCCGAGAACGTCGGCATCGTCCCGCAGAAGCCCTACCTCTTCTCCGGCACCGTCGCCAGCAACCTCCGCTACGGCCGGCCCGACGCCACCGACGAGGAACTCTGGCACGCCCTGGAGATCGCCCAGGCCAAGGAGTTCGTCGAGAAGCTGCCCGAAGGCCTGGACGCCCCCATCGCCCAGGGCGGCAGCAACGTCTCCGGCGGCCAGCGCCAACGCCTGGCCATCGCCCGGACCCTGGTCCGCCGGCCCTCCGTCTACCTCTTCGACGACTCCTTCTCCGCGCTCGACTACGCCACCGACGCCAAGCTCCGCAAGGCCCTGGCCCTCGAAACCTCCGACGCCACCGTCCTGATCGTCGCCCAGCGCGTGTCCACCATCCGCGACGCCGACCGGATCATCGTCCTCGACGAGGGCGCCGTCGTCGGCTCCGGAACCCACCACGAACTGATGGCCGACAACCCGACGTACCGGGAGATCGTGCTCTCCCAGCTCACCGAGCAGGAGGCGGCATGACCAGCCCCGGAAACAAGACGGACCTGGCCAAGGGCCGGGCCCCGAGAGGCACCGCCCCCACGGACGCCCCGCAGAAGGGCGCCCCGAAGAAGGACGCCGGCCTGCCCGGCGACTCGCAGGCCGCCGCCGCCCGCCGCGGCCCGGCCGGCCCCGGCCGCTTCATGGGCGGCCAGGGCGCCGAGAAGTCCATGGACTTCAAGGGCTCCGGCAAGCGCGTCCTCGGCCTGCTGCGCCCCGAACGCAACACCCTGGTCGGCGTCCTGATCCTCGGCGTGCTCGGCATCGGCTGTGCCGTCATCGGCCCCAAGATCCTCGGCGACGCCACCGACCTGATCTTCGCCGGTGTCGTCGGCGCCCGCTTCCAGTCCGGCACCTCCAAGGAACAGGTCGTCGACGGGCTGCGCGCCCACGGCGAGGGCGGCGTCGCCGACCTGCTCTCCTCCGTCGCCTTCACCCCCGGCCAGGGCATGGACTTCGGCGCCATCGGCACCGTCCTGCTCTGGGTGCTCGGCGTCTACGTCGCCTCCGCCGTCTTCGGCATCTTCCAGGGCCGGCTGGCCACCCGGGCCATCCAGGCCGCCAGCTACCGGCTGCGCCAGGACGTCGAGGCCAAGCTCGGCCGGCTGCCGCTCAGCTACTTCGACAAGCAGCCGCGCGGCGAGGTGCTCAGCCGGGTCACCAACGACATCGACAACATCGGCCAGTCCATGCAGCAGACCATGGGACAGGTCGTCAACTCGCTGCTCACCGTGGTCGGTGTGCTCGCGATGATGTTCTGGATCTCCCCGCTGCTCGCGACGATCGCGCTGATCTCGGTGCCCGTCTCGGTGGTCGTCGCCACCAAGGTCGGCAAGAAGGCCCAGCCGCAGTTCGTCCAGCAGTGGAAGTCCACCGGCCAGCTCAACGCCCACATCGAGGAGATGTACACCGGCCACGCCCTGGTCAAGGTGTTCGGGCGGCAACAGGAGTCCGCAGAAGCCTTCCGCGAGCACAACGAGTCGCTCTACCAGGCCAGCTACAAGGCCCAGTTCATCTCCGGCATCATCCAGCCCGCGATGATGCTGATCGGCAACCTCCAGTACGTGCTGGTCGCCGTCGTCGGCGGCCTGCGGGTGGCCTCCGGCGCGCTGTCCATCGGCGACGTCCAGGCGTTCATCCAGTACTCGCGCCAGTTCAGCCAGCCGCTCACCCAGGTCGCCAGCATGGCCAACCTGGTGCAGTCCGGCGTCGCCTCCGCCGAACGCGTCTTCGAGCTGCTGGACGCCTCCGAGCAGAGCCCCGAACCGGCCATGCCCGAACGGCCCGACGTGGTGCGCGGCCGGGTGGCCTTCCAGGACGTGTCCTTCCGCTACGACCCCGAGAAGCCGCTCATCGAGGACCTCTCGCTCAAGGTCGAACCCGGCCAGACCGTCGCCATCGTCGGCCCCACCGGAGCCGGCAAGACCACCCTGGTCAACCTGCTGATGCGGTTCTACGAGGTCAGCTCCGGGCGGATCACCCTCGACGGCGTGGACATCGCCGCGATGTCCCGCGAGGAACTGCGCTCCGGCATCGGCATGGTGCTCCAGGACACCTGGCTGTTCGGCGGCAGCATCGCCGACAACATCGCCTACGGCGCCGAGTCGGCCACCCACGAACAGGTCGTCGAGGCCGCGAAGGCCGCCCACGTCGACCGCTTCGTGCGCACCCTGCCGGCCGGCTACGACACCGTCATCGACGACGAGGGCACCAACGTCAGCGCCGGCGAGAAGCAGCTGATCACCATCGCCCGGGCGTTCCTCGCCCAGCCGTCCATCCTGGTCCTGGACGAGGCGACCAGCTCCGTCGACACCCGCACCGAGGTGCTGATCCAGCGGGCCATGGCCCGGCTGCGCACCGGCCGCACCAGCTTCGTGATCGCCCACCGGCTCTCCACCATCCGGGACGCCGACGTGATCCTGGTGATGGAGAACGGCTCGATCGTCGAGCAGGGCTCGCACGACCAGCTGATCGCCGCCGACGGCGCCTACGCCCGGCTCTACCAGGCGCAGTTCGCCGAGGCCGTGGTCGAGGTGGACTGACGCTCGGCCGGCCTGCGGGCCGGGGCGGGGACATCCCGCCCCGGCCCTTCGCGCCCCGGCCACTTGCGCCCCGGCCACTTGCGCTCCGGACACCGCGCGCTACCTTGGGCCCGTGATCGACGACCCGGCCCCGGACGCCTTCGAGGCGAACCGCCGCTACCTGGGATCGGTCGCCTACCGGCTGCTCGGCTCGTTCACCGACGCCGAGGACGTCCTCCAGGACGCCTGGCTGCGCTGGCAGGCCGCCGACCGCACCGCCGTCGCCGACCCGCGCGCCTTCCTCACCACCGTCGTCACCCGGCTCTGCTACGACCAGCTGGGCTCCGCCCGAGCCCGCCGCGAGGCCTACTACGGCGAGTGGCTGCCCGAACCGGCCGTCTCCTACACCGACGGCCCCGACTCCCCCGCCGAGCTGGCCGAACGCGGCGAGTCCGTCTCGCTCGCCCTGCTCGCCGTACTGGAGCAGCTCACCCCCGCCGAGCGCGCCGCCTTCGTGCTGCACGACGTCTTCGCGGTCGGCTTCGAGGACATCGCCGCCTCCCTGGAGCGCACCCCCGACGCCGCCCGCCAGCTCGCCTCCCGGGCCCGCCGCCGGGTCCGCGACGGCGGCCGGGGCCCGGACGGCCGCCCGGCCCACGAGGGCACCCGGCGCACCGGCGGGGCCGGCCCGGCCGAGCACCGCCAGGCCGTCGAGGCCTTCGCCGCCGCCAGCAGCCGCGGCGACATCCTCGCCCTGATGGAGATCCTCGACCCCGACGTGGTCTGGCACTCCGACGGCGGCGGCATCATCCGCGCCGCGGTCCGCCCGATCCACGGCGCCGACCGGGTGGCCCGGTTGGTGGCCGGCCTGGTCGCCAAGTGGTTCACCCCCGAGGTGGCCACCGGCCGCGCCGTGGTCAACGGCGAACCCGGACTGGTCTGGTACGACCGGACCACCGGCACCGTCGGCGGCGTCCTCGCCTTCGCCGTGGCCGACGGGCGGATCACCGAGGCGTACGTCGTGGTCAACCCCGAGAAGCTCGGCCGCATCCCCGCCGTGGAGCTGTGACGCGAGTCACGGTCACACCCCCACCGGCCGCGTCGTCCCCTTCCCGAACAGCGCTCCACCGGAGCGCCCTCGCAAGGAGGCGAACGAGATGAGCAGCACCACCACCGGGCAGCGGATCGTCGTACTGGGCGCCGGGTACGCCGGGCTCACCGCGGCCAAGGGCGCCGGACGGCACCACGCCGTCACCCTGGTCGCCCCCGAGGACCGGATCCTGCACCGCATCCGCCGGCACGAGACCGCCGCCGGCCGCGGCCGTGACTGGCCCACCATCGCCGAACTCACCCGCGACCGCCGGATCGCGCACCGCCGGGCCCGGGCCGTCGCACTCGACCCGGCCGCGCACGAGGTCCGGCTGGACGACGGCACCACCCTCGCGTACGACACCCTCGTCTACGCCCTCGGCAGCCGCACCGCCTGGCACGGCGTCCCCGGCGCCGAACAGCTCGCCTGCTCGGCGGAGCACGCCGCCGAACTGCACCGCCGGATCGCCGCGGCCGACCGGCCCGGCACCCTGGCCGTGGTCGGCGGCGGCGCCACCGGCATCGAGCTGGCCACCGAACTCGCCGAGGCCCACCCGGCCTGGCAGGTGCGGATCGTCGCGTCCGGCCCGGTCGGCGGCGCCTACTCGGCCAAGGGCCGGGCCCACGTCCGGCGCGTCCTCGCCCGGCTCGGCGTGGGCGTCCACGAGAACGCCACCGTCACCGAGGTCACCCCGGACGGGCTGCGCACCACCGCCGGCCCGATCGACGCCGGCCTCGTCGTCTGGGCCGCCTCGCTGGAGCCGCACCCGCTGGCCGCCGAGGCCGGACTGGCCGTGGACGAGCACGGCCGGGCCCTGGTGGACGACCACCTGCGGTCGGTCTCCCACCCGGACGTCCACGTGATCGGCGACGCCGCCGCGGTCACCGTCCCCGGCGTCGGCACCCTGCGGATGGGCTGCGCCACCGCCCTGCCGCAGGGACAGTACCTCGGCAAGCTGCTGGCAGGGCGCACCGCGAAGCCGTTCTCGTTCCGGTACACGGTGCAGTGCGTGAGCCTCGGCCGGCGGGACGGGCTGCTCCAGGTGGTCCGCCCGGACGACTCGATGCGGCCCACCGTGTTCACCGGCACCGCGGGGCGGCTGGCCAAGGCGGCGATCGTCGGTGTGGTCCTCAACAGCCTGAAGTAGCCGCCGGAAGGCCGGGAGGACCCAAAAACGCCGGAAGGGCCCGGGCGGGTG